>JBFKFP010000075.1:0-12950 GCA_041618535.1 Flavobacteriaceae bacterium | reverse complement strand
TGGTCACAGGAATATACAGGGAATGATAAAACACCCTGAAACCGGAGCCATCTGGACCCATGAACATGGTCCGCGTGGTGGTGATGAGATCAATATAGTTGAGGCCGGAAAGAACTACGGCTGGCCAGAGATCAGCTATGGTATAAACTACAGTGGCACTAAATTCACTGAACATACAGCCCTTCCCGGAATGGAGCAACCGCTTCATCACTGGACACCATCTATCGCTCCCAGTGGAATGGCATTTGTAACCGGTGAAAGATATCCCGAATGGAAGGGCAACCTAATGGTAGGTTCTCTTAAATTCCAGTACCTGAACCGCTGTGTGATCCAAAACGAAAAGGTAGTTGCAGAGGAAAAATTACTTGAGGGTATAGGAAGGGTCAGAAGCGTAAGAATGGGGCCTGACGACTACATTTATGTCGGGGTTGAAAATCTTGGAATTGTAAAAATCATTACCGATAAATAATCTTAAATTTGTGGAGGCTAACTTAATGATTGGTGCATGTTGATTATCGGACTCGCAGGTGGTACCGGATGTGGGAAAACCACCGTGGTTAACCAGATCCTGAACGAACTTCCAAAAGGAGAAGTGGGAGTCATCTCCCAGGACTCTTATTACAAAGACAACTCCCATCTGAGTTATGAGGAACGGGTGAATGTAAATTTTGATCACCCAAGGTCAATCGACTTTGAATTACTGGCTGATCATCTCAAGATACTGAAATCGGGACGATCTGTGCAACAGCCTGTCTATTCTTTTGTAGAGCACAACCGGACCGGGGACACCATTACCACCATGCCCAGAAAGGTGATGATCGTGGAGGGAATTCTAATCCTTACCAACCCAGAATTAAGAGAGATGTTCGATATTAAGATTTTTGTCCATGCAGATAGTGATGAAAGGCTGATCAGGCGATTAAAACGAGATATTGCAGAGCGCGGAAGGGATATCAATGAGGTCCTCAACCGTTACCAGACCACCCTGAAACCCATGCATGAACAGTTTATTGAACCGATGAAAGAATTTGCCGATATAATCATTCCGAATAACAAATACAACACCGTAGCCATCGATATCGTTAAAACCATAATAAATGATCGCTTATAATGGCGAAAGGACCTAACCGATACGAAAAATTCTTTAAACCCTTCAGGAATATCTTTGTCCTGAGCCTTGTGGTATTTGCAGTCTGGATGCTTTTCTTCGACAGCAATTCATGGTTCATCCACAACGAGCTCAACCAGGAAATTAAGAAACTGGAAGAGGAAAAACGCTATTATGAAGGTGAGATCGAAAAGGACAGCAATGAGATAAAGTCGTTAAGTACCGAGGAGGGTTTGGAAAAATATGGGCGTGAGCATTATAAGATGAAGAAGGAGGACGAAGAGATCTATATCATAGAATACGAGGATAGCCTTCAAAAAAATTCGGCAGATAATGAATAAATTATTTGAATCATTTTCTCCGACCTCATCCAAAGAGTGGAAACAAAAGATCCAGTTCGATCTTAAAGGTGCCGACTATAACGAAAGCCTGGTCTGGTCATCCCTCGAAGGTATCGATGTAAAGCCCTTTTATCACCCCGATGATAACATTGGAGCCTGCAATGCAAATCCCACTAAGTCATTCTGTATTGGCGAGCAGATATTTGCCGCCAAGGAGGTTCCCACGCTCAATCATATCGAACAGGCTGTTGCCGGTGGTATTGAACATATCGGCCTTACTTTAGGAGAAGAGATCAAAAAGCCAGATAAGCTGTTTGATACAATTAAATCACATCCTGTCCAGGGAATTCTTGAGTTTGAAAAACTGCCTGATAAGCCATTCAGGGAGGTTTTCAAAACAAAGGTGCCAGAGGGGATGAAAGTGGGTGTCGATCTTATAGGCAACCTGGCCTCAAGCGGGAATTGGTATTATAACCTTAAACAGGATCATAAAATACTTAAGTCATATTTCAGGGAAGCAAGTCCGGATGGATTCACGGTTCTGATAGGATCGGACCTTTATCAGAATGCAGGCGCGAATATAGTCCAACAACTGGCCTATGCCATGGCACATGCGAATGAATACCTAAACCATTACCATAATGAATGGAATATTATTCCCAGTTTCAGAGTCGCAGTCGGTTATAATTATTTCTTTGAAATCGCAAAAATAAGAGCGTTGAGGCTCTTATGGCAAACTCTTGCTGATGAATACAAGGTTTCAGGGGTTTGTTCGATAATCGCAACGCCCAGTAGAAGGAATAAGTCAATTTTCGATTACAACAATAACATGATAAGGACCTCGCTGGAGTGTATGAGTGCCATTCTGGGAGGAGCGGACATAGTCTCAAATCTCCCTTATGATGTGATCTACCATAAGTCGAATGAATTCGGTGACCGAATAGCCAGGAACCAGCTTCTTATCCTGAAACATGAAAGTTACTTCGATGAAGTTCTCAATCCTGCCGAGGGAGCTTATTATATCGAAAGTCTTACTCGAATCATGGCAGAAAAGGCATTAGCCATTTTTAAGAAGATCGAAACTGAGGGTGGATTTGTGGATCAGCTGTTCAAGGGAATCATTCAACGCAAAATCAAGGAAAGTGCGGGGAAGGAACAATCATTTTTCAACAGTTCTGACCTTGTTCTTGTGGGGTCGAACAGATACCCCAACCCCGATGATAAAATGTCTCAGGAATTGGAATTATATCCTTTTGTCAAAACCAAAAAAAGAAAAACAATTATTCCACCAATCATACCAAGACGTTTAGCTGAAGATTATGAAAAACAAAGACTTGAAAAAGAATAAGTTATGAAGTATTTATGGATCTATTTTTTAACCTTGTTAGTCTTTTATGGATGTGATTCGGTAAAAAAACCGGAGTACCGCTATCAAAATAAAAAAAATCTCTTCCTCTGTAATAGTGCAGACATGGAAACGGTTAAGGAAGCAGTTTATGTTTTCGAGGATTACATTTCCGAAAATTATTCATTCTTTTCCAACACTGTTGATGAAGGTTACTATAACTACCTCAAATTACTATTGGATGACAGGTCTCCTGCAAGCGAGTTTTTCAGTGAATACCTGGTCGAATTTAAGGATTACCTTAAATCAAGAGATGAATTCTGGACAGAGAAAAATGGTCAGCTCAGGCTCAACTATAACAACGAGCTGGTCACTTGCATCATCAACAACATACAGGACGATCAAATACGAAATACTATCAATGCTCTGGTGACATCCAATACGGCCAGGACAGAGTTGCTGGGCCCGGTTCTTTTCAGAAACAGTTCGATGATGACAGAGGACAGGGCTCTCGCAACATATGTGGTTTTTGAAACCTTTTATCCAAAGCTGTTCTATATGGAGTCTGAGGAATATGTCTCTAACTCAGAGAAGTTAAGAATAAAGGAATCGATTAAAAAAGCTGATACAGAGAAGGTTGATTTAGAGAAAGTAGATTAGGAATATATAAGATTGAGGCGAGATATTAGTCATATAGAGCTTGATTTAAAGGTATCAGAAAAGGTATCCTCCTCCCCTTCATTTATGACGGCAGAGGGGATTGGGATCAAATCTGAATACAGTTCTAACGACCTCGAAGATCTTTCTCATCTTGAATTTGCCGCAGGCCTCCCTCCTTATTTAAGAGGGCCATACAGCACAATGTATGTCAGGCGACCATGGACTATAAGGCAGTATGCAGGCTTTTCTACAGCTGAAGAAAGCAACGCTTTTTACAGGCGCAATCTCGCGGCCGGTCAGAGAGGCTTGTCAGTAGCATTCGATCTTCCCACTCATAGAGGCTATGATTCAGATCATGAACGAGTTGTTGGTGACGTGGGAAAAGCAGGAGTGGCTATAGACAGCGTTGAGGACATGAAAGTACTGTTTGACCAGATTCCCCTGGATCAGATGTCGGTATCCATGACCATGAACGGAGCGGTGATCCCGATAATGGCTTTTTATATTGTAACTGCCGAAGAACAGGGAGTATCTCCTGAGCTGCTTAAAGGTACCATTCAGAATGACATTCTGAAGGAGTTTATGGTCAGGAACACTTATATATATCCTCCGGAACCTTCAATGAGAATAATATCCGAGATCTTCGAATATACCAGTCGGCACATGCCAAAATTCAACAGCATAAGTATATCCGGATATCATATGCAGGAGGCCGGTGCCACATGCGACATTGAACTGGCCTATACATTGGCGGACGGACTGGAGTACATCAGGCGGGGGCTGGATGCCGGGCTTGATATTGACGCCTTCGCCCCGCGATTGTCGTTTTTCTGGGCCATAGGAATGAATCATTTCATGGAGATTGCAAAAATGAGGGCCGCACGCATGCTTTGGGCAAAACTGGTGAGTAAGTTCAATCCCAAGAATCCTAAATCCCTGGTGTTAAGGACGCATTGCCAGACGAGTGGTTGGAGCCTTACGGAACAAGATCCGTTTAATAATGTGGCGCGCACCTGTATAGAAGCCGCTGCAGCAGCCTTCGGTGGAACTCAAAGCCTGCATACCAATGCCCTTGATGAGGCCATTGCGCTCCCTACAGATTTTTCTGCCCGAATTGCCAGGAATACACAGATCATTCTGCAGGAAGAATCGCAAATAACGAGAACGGTTGACCCCTGGGCGGGAAGCTATTATGTTGAAAGCCTTACCCACGGGATCGCTGTGAAGGCCTGGGAACTAATAGAAGAGGTGGAAAACCTTGGCGGAATGACCAAAGCCATAGAAGCAGGGATACCCAAGATGCGCATCGAGGAGGCTGCTGCTAGAAAACAGGCTCGAATAGATTCCGGGCAGGATATCATTGTTGGTGTGAACAAATATCAACTGGAATATGATGACCCACTTCAGATCCTGGAAGTAGATAATCAGATGGTACGAAATCAGCAGATTGAGCGACTCGGTCTTTTAAAATCAAAAAGGGATGAGGGCCAGGTAGGCAGAGCACTTGACGATTTGCGATCCGGGGCGAAATCGGGAAAGGAAAATTTATTAGCTTTAGCAGTGGAAGCAGCCAGGTGCCGGGCTACGCTGGGCGAGATCAGCCAGGCCATGGAGGATGTTTTCGGAAGGTACAAGGCACAGGTAAAATCATTTTCAGGCGTGTATAGTAAAGAGATAAAACAAGACGACCACTTCAAGAAGGCACAGGAGATGGCCAATGCATTTGCTGAACAGGAGGGCCGAAGACCCAGGATACTGATTGCCAAAATGGGTCAGGACGGACATGACCGCGGGGCTAAAGTCGTGGCTACAGGTTATGCAGATGTGGGATTTGATGTTGATATAGGCCCATTGTTCCAGACACCCCAGGAAGCGGCCAAACAGGCTGTTGAGAATGACGTCCACATCCTTGGTGTTTCATCACTGGCCGGGGGGCATAAGACTTTGGTTCCTCAGGTTATTGAAGCCCTGAAGGACTATGGCCGGGATGATATCATGATTGTGGTTGGAGGTGTAATCCCAAAACAGGATTATCAGTTTTTATTTGACGCGGGTGCTGTGGCAGTTTTCGGCCCGGGAACCAGAATAAGTCAGGCCGCTATAAAAATACTAGAAATCCTTATGGATTAGATACTTCTGAGAGCTCAGATTTTCGTTGAAAAAGGAGTCTCATTGTTAACAAGTTCCATTTCATTTCCTCACAAATAATCGTATTTTTACCCGTATTAAAACCAGATCCTATCATGGGTAAAATCATTGCAATTGCAAACCAAAAAGGTGGTGTGGGCAAAACCACGACTTCAGTGAATTTGGCTGCCTCACTGGGTGTTTTAGAAAAAAGGGTTTTACTCATCGATGCGGACCCCCAGGCCAATGCCACTTCCGGTCTTGGTATTGAGGTCAGCCAGATCCAGACCGGGACCTATCAGCTTCTTGAGCACACGGCTTCTGCTGAAGAATGCATCCTGGATGCCAATACGCCGAATGTTGATATTATACCTGCTCATATCGACCTGGTGGCCATAGAAATTGAATTAGTAGATAAGGAGGAACGGGAATATATGATGAAAAGAGCCATTCAGCATCTTAAGGATTCATATGATTACATTCTTATTGATTGTGCACCCTCCCTCGGTCTTCTTACTTTAAATGCACTTACTGCGGCAGATGCCGTTATAATTCCTATTCAATGTGAATATTTTGCCCTTGAAGGATTGGGTAAATTACTGAATACCATCAAAAGTGTTCAGAAGATACATAATACCGATCTCGATATTGAAGGCCTTCTGCTAACTATGTATGATTCTCGCCTCAGGTTGTCTAACCAGGTGGTTGAAGAGGTTCAGAAGCATTTCCAGGATATGGTTTTCAAAACCATCATTCAGAGAAATGTAAGGCTGGGTGAAGCCCCGAGTTTTGGAGAGAGCATTATCAATTACGATATTAGCAGTAAAGGAGCTAATAACTATTTGAGCCTGGCAAAGGAGATAATCACCAAAAATGAAATCGAAGCCTGATGGCGAAGGCAACTAAAAAACAAGCACTGGGAAGAGGACTTTCAGCCTTGCTGAATGACCCCTCAAATGATATTCAATCTGCGGATGATAAAAATGCCGACAAGGTTGTTGGACAAATCGTCGAGCTGGAGATAGACAGGATTGAAGTCAATCCCTTCCAGCCAAGAACACAGTTTAACGAAGAAACCCTCAGGGAACTTGCATCCTCAATTAAGGAATTAGGTGTCATTCAGCCAATAACTGTGCGAAAAATCGGATTCAACAAATATCAGCTCGTATCCGGTGAAAGGCGTCACAGGGCGTCGAAAATGATAGGATTGAACACAATCCCGGCCTACGTCAGGATAGCCAATGACCAGGAAACCCTCGAAATGGCTCTGGTCGAAAATATCCAGAGACAGGACCTGGATCCGATCGAGATCGCACTCTCCTACCAACGATTGATAAGCGATATCAATCTAACCCAGGAACAGTTAAGTGAGCGTGTTGGTAAAAATCGTTCTACCATCGCTAACTATCTTCGACTGTTAAAGCTGGATCCCATTATACAAACCGGGATGAGGGACGGGTTTATAAGCATGGGTCATGGAAGGGCTCTGATCAATATCCCTGATCAGCAGGCTCAGCTCGATATTTATGAAAATATCCTGAAAAACAAACTGTCTGTGCGTGAAACCGAAGAACTTGTCCGCCGATTCAGGGCTCCAAAGGCATCGAAATCCAGTTCTCCCAGGGAAACCCCTGAATATATTCATGAAGGCATTAAAACTTTTTCGGAATACTTCGGACAAAAGATTTCCGTTAAGTTAACCAAGGATGAAAGTGGAAAGATCTCAATTCCGTTTCATTCAAAAGAAGACTTCAAACGAATACTAAAACTCATTAAAGGTGCAAATTAAGGGACTTACCGTTCTCGTTCTCCTTCTAATTCCTTCACTATTTTTCGCTCAAGATGAACAGCCTGAAGAGATCGATCTCAAAGAGCAAAATGTGGTCGTCGGGGATACAGTTGAAAACCAGAGGATCGATCCGCTCTCTCCCTCCCGTGCTGCCTTTTACTCTGCGGTCTTACCGGGATTAGGCCAGGCATACAACAAAAAATATTGGAAGATTCCCATCGTTTATGCAGCCCTTGGTACCGGTATTTATTTCTACATTGACAACACCAACGAATATAATAGGTACAGGGATGCTTATAAAAGCCGGCTTGCCGGATATAATACAGATGAATTCTGGGGAACAGGCATTGATGGAAACCCGCTTTCAAGTCCTCAGATTTCAAACGATGGCCTGATAAGGGCCCAACAGACACTGCGGAGAAACCGGGAGATTTCCATCCTGGTCACTTTGGGTATTTATGCCCTGAATATCATTGACGCTAATGTGGATGCGCATTTGCTTCAGTACAACGTGGATGAAAATCTTGCGGTGAAGCCGCATTTTAAGTTCAATGAACTGGACGCCACCACCAATCTCGGATTAACACTTGACTTTAAATTTTGACTATGCGGATTGCTTTACTCGGATATGGAAAAATGGGAAAGGCTGTAGAAAATATTGCAGTGGAAAGGGGTCATGAAATCGCAATGAAAATCGATAAGGACAGTCCCTCACTGCATTTAAATTCTGTAGATGTGGCTGTTGATTTCAGCACTCCTGATTCTGCCTATCATAATATAGCTACTTGCCTAAAATCAGGAATACCGGTCATTTCAGGCACCACAGGCTGGTTAAAGGACTATGATAGTATTGTTTCTTTGTGCAGGGAACGGGATGGCGCATTCCTCTATGCATCCAATTTTAGTTTAGGTGTAAATATTCTTTTCGAGATCAACAGGAAATTAGCATCAATCATGGCCGGTCAGGACCAGTATAAGGTTGAACTTCACGAAGTTCATCATACCGAAAAGTTAGATGCACCCAGTGGAACCGCCATCTCACTTGCCGAGGATATCATTTCCGAATCCAAATACACCCAGTGGCAACTCGATGCTGACGGCTCGGGAATGATCATTCCTGTAACGGCTGCCAGGGAACCTGGAGTGCCGGGAACACATGTTGTGAGCTATACATCGGAAATGGACCGCATAAGTATACATCACGAGGCATTTAACAGGAAAGGATTCGCCATGGGAGCCGTATTGGCCGCAGAGTGGCTGGTGGGTAAAACCGGGATCTACAGTATGCGAGACGTGTTAAATATTGGTTAATCGTTCTAATATTCGTAACATTGACCCCTATAATTGAACTCACAAACAAAACCGTAATCACATGACCTGGACAGAGTGGCTGATCATCGTTGTTATTATCCAAATCATACACGGGCTGGCTACCTGGAAACTATACCTGAAGGCCGGCAGACAAGCCTGGGAGGCTTTCTTACCCTTATATAATGCTCTGGTCCTAATGAAGATCATCAATCGGCCATGGTGGTGGGTTATTTTGTTATTTCTCCCCATTATTAACCTCATCATGTTACCGGTAGTTTGGGTTGAGATCGCACGCAGTTTTGGAAAGAAAAGTTTGACAGATACGGCATTGGCTGTGGTTCTTTTAGGTTTTTATAGCTTTTATCTTAATTATGGTGCCGATGTGACCCATGAGGCCGAGCGTGATCTAAATCCGAAATCGTCGTCCGGGGAATGGGTGAGTTCAATCTTATTTGCGGTGGTTGCAGCCACTATAGTACACACCTATTTTATTCAACCATACGTCATTCCAACTTCCTCGCTTGAAAAATCCTTACTGGTCGGTGATTTCCTGTTTGTCAGCAAATTCCATTATGGTGCACGTGCCCCGAAAACTGCTGTGGCAGCACCGATGGTTCACGATACGATCCCTGTTTTAAAGGTTAAATCCTATATAGCGGATGATCGCAGAGAGAATAAGAATTCATGGAAGAACAAATTACAGTTCCCCTATTTCAGGTTACCCGGATTTCAGAAAATAAAAAGGAATGAAATTGTTGTTTTTAACCAGCCGGCAGACACCATGTATCATATGTATAAACCTGCAGATCGCTATTATTATAAACCGATCGATAAGAAGACCAACCTGGTAAAGCGGTGCGTTGGCCTTCCTGGAGATTCGCTTGAGGTTCGTGACGGGTATGTCTATATCAATGGTGAAAAGAATCAGCTGCCAGACAGGGCCCACCTGCAATTCTCCTATTTTGTACAGCCAAAATCGAGACAATTCAGTCCGAAGGTCATGGCCGAACGCTACGATATTACTGATCCCTTCGGAATTATAAACAATCAGAATACCTACAAGTTCATGGCTATCAGCGACAAATCCCTCGCTAAGTTCAAAGATCATCCGAATGTGATTTCCATCGCACCAATAAAAGAGGAAAAAGGGGTGCGCGGACGGGATATTTTTCCCGATCACCCTTCTTACAACTGGAATAATGACTGGCTCGGACCGATTTATATACCCGAGGCAGGAAAGACGATAGATCTGACATTAGAGGTATTGCCTATTTACAAGAGGATCATAACGGAGTATGAAGGCAATGATCTGAAGGTAGAAGGTAACCAGATATTGATAAACGGAGTAAGAGTTGACAGCTATACATTTGAACAGGATTACTACTGGATGATGGGTGATAACAGACATAATTCATTGGATGCCAGGGTTTGGGGCTTCGTCCCCTTTGATCATGTTGTGGGAAAACCTGTTTTTATATGGATGAGCTGGGACGGCATAAAAAACCCGAGATGGTCAAGGTTTTTCACTACTGTTCACGGTAGCGGTGAGCGCGTGTCCTACCTTATTCCATTCCTGATTTTCCTAGCATTGGGCTGGGGAATAAATAAATACCGGAAAAGGAAAAAGGCAGCAGCTTAGAAAAGGCTGAGGCCACTGTTGTCATCATTATGTCAATTCTCATATATCCTACCTATTTGCCGAACATCTGGACGATGGCAGCCTTTCTTCAGGCAGACGAGCTGGTATTGGAGCAACATGGGAATTACCAGAAACAGACCTACCGGAACCGTACAATCATCTATGGAGCTAACGGGAAACAGAGTCTTACGATTCCGGTGAATTTTACACATAATAACCGGCAGTTGTATTCTGAAGTCCTGATCTCAGGTAGAACCAGCTGGCAGTTGAACCATTGGAGAAGCCTTCAAAGCGCCTACAATACATCGGCGTACTTCGAGTTTTACAAAGACAGATTCGAGGCCTTCTATTTAAGGCAATTCGGGAGTATAATGGACGTCAGCATGGCTAGCAGTGGGCTTATCTGCTCTTGCCTGGAAATCGAACTTAGCTGGAAATGGAGTGATAGATACGACAAGAATCCGCGCGGTTCAGATTTGAGATTCCTGGTGAATTCCAGAAAAGAAAAATTGCCTGAGACCCATACTTACTTCCAGGTTTTTTCAGAAAAGCATGGCTTTTTGAGCAATCTCAGCACTATCGACCTTATCTTCAATGAAGGCCCCAATGCGTTGCCGTATTTGCTTGCTCAGGATATTAAACTTTTAACGATCAAGTGACAGGGTCGTCATGATCGGATAATGATCGGACAGATGGATCTTATATGACTTAAATCCCTCTATTACCAATTCCGGATGAGAGAAGATGAAGTCTATCCTGACCGGGAAATACCTGAAGAAGAAAGTCCGACCAAATCCCTTGCCCGCATATTCAAAGGTATCATTAAAATCCTGTTTCAATTTCTTATAGACATACGAGAAGGCAGTATTGTTGAAATCGCCGCAAACCACCGTCCGATAGGGAGCGTCTTTCAGGTGCGCAAGGACCTTCTCTGCCTGATCCTGCTGCATTTCAAAGGTTTCACTCATGCGTTTCAACAATCGTTTAGAACCATCCTGGTCTAAACTTTCCGCCCGCGGATTTATTCGTGAGGATTGTAAATGTACATTATAAACCCTGAGTGTGTCATTCCCGGTAATGATATCGGCATAGATGGCATTGTTAGCTGTGTTCTCAAATTTGATCGACCCGGTAGAAAGAAAGGGGTATTTCGACCAGATTGCCTGACCGTGCCTCATTCTCTGTCCAGAAAGTTCCTCATATTTGTAAGGGTATGCCGTATGCACCGCCTGAGGGTCGTCATGGAATTCCTGGAAACAGATGATATCCGGATTTTCTTCAGTTATAAAATCCATAATCCTACTGCCGATATTTTCTTTCTCTATCCAATCATAAACATTGAATAGCCTTACATTATAACTCATCACTGCCAGCTGACCTTCATTTTTTTCCATCTTCAATCCGCTGAATTTGTATAAGGACCCGACATACCGGTAGCCGATGATCAAGACGATCAATGAGAGAAATACGGCTCTTTTCATCTTTAACAGCCAATAAATTCCGAAGAGAATATTAACCAGGATCAGTAAAGGAACGCCGAGGCTCAAAACAGATAGAATGGCAAAGGTCCTCGGGGGGAGATAGGGCAGTACAAATGAAAATATGAGCAGGGCCGCCGCTACAGAGTTGAGCAGGAAAAAAAGCTTGTCCAGGGCTGAAAGTTTCTTCATGAATTAATCTTTACCGGCCTTAAAGAGTATCTCCTTCTCTTCTTTGGTTAAGCTGTCGTAACCGCTCTTACTTATCTTATCGAGGATCATGTCTATCTGCTTCTGGTTATTGAATTCATCGAATTCCTTTTTACTGTAACCAGCCCGGGATCCTTTTTTTCGGTGAACGGTTTTTAATTTTGAAGATCTTTTCCCGCTGAAAAGGGAGCCTAACCCATCCACAAAGCGTTCAAAGCCTTTCCCAATGTCCTTTCCTCTCTGTAACTGGTAAGCATAGAAAAACCCCAGAAAGTCACCACCAAGATGAGCCACATTACCTCCCGGATTCGTTCCAAACAAACCAAGGATATCCATCGCCACTAGGACCATGGCTATGTACTTCAACTTAATATTGAATGTAAAGAACCTCACCTCATATTCTGGGATGTAGGTGCTCAGGAACAATAGCGAGGCATGTACACCTGCCGAAGCTCCAACCAGCGGGCCAACAGACTCCAGTATACCTGAGGGCATGAGCCAGTAAAACAGCATAAACAGAAATCCTCCAAAAATGATCCCAAGAAAATATATGTTTAATGACAAACGGATATTAAACAGGTTTGAAAATGACCTGCCCACAAAATAAAGCACGGCCATGTTAAAAACCAGGTGCCAAAATCCGAAATGGGCGAACCCGTATGTTATCAAAGACCACGGTCTGAGGATGAATGCTCCGAATTCCTTTGGCAGCAACAACCAGCTCAGGCTATCGGGACGGGGGAATCCCTGAATTCGCCAGATTAACCAACCTAAGATATAAACCACTACATTTATCAGAATGATTTTTTCAAAGGCAGTTAGACGCCCTAATTTATTCCGTATGTCTTGAGTAAGACTGGTCATCTAATTCCAGCGATATTTGTCAAACTGATTCTTTTTCCAGAAATACATCAACAGGAATCCGGTTAACGCTCCTCCCAC
>JBFKFP010000074.1:0-12992 GCA_041618535.1 Flavobacteriaceae bacterium | reverse complement strand
GTATTCGCAATTGGAGCTATCCTTCTGATTACCGTTAAGGAACGCACGAAAGAGATCGGTGTTCGGAGAGCCCTCGGAGCGACGCCTTTTGAAATAAAGCGGCAAATTGTGGTTGAGGCTGTATTTCTGACACTCATTGCGGGCTTGTTCGGGATCATTACAGGAGGCTGGATACTAATCGGTCTAGACAGTGCTTATGGCCAGGGAGATGATGCTCAGATCGTGAACGCTTCCGTGTCTATAGCAGTGGTATTCCTCGCACTTATAATCCTTGTGGTGCTCGGGTCACTGATCGGGCTAATCCCTGCTTTTAAAGCAACAAGCGTAAAACCAATTGATGCCCTAAGAGACGAATAATCTGTATAGAAACTAATCAAACATAAAATGAACAAAACAGTTAAGATCATTATTGGAATTGTAATTTTAATACTATTGGTTGTTGTGTTAAAGTATTTCAAGGATGCCAATTCTGAAGAAATAGTCGATTATAAGGTTGAAGAACCATTCTTTACCAATATCGATACTAAAATCGTGGCAACTGGAAAATTGAACCCCGAGGAAGAGATCGAGCTCAAGCCTCAAATTTCAGGGATTGTTGATGATATCCTGGTTGAAGAAGGAGATGTGGTAGCCAAGGGAGACCTGATCGCGAAGATAAGGGTTGTACCTAACGAGCAAAGCCTGGCATCAGCCGCAAGCCGAATTAATACAGCCAGATTGTCTTTCGATAATGCCAAGACCATCTACGACAGGAATAAGGTGCTATTCGAAAAAGGAGTGATCTCGAAACAGGACTTTGAAAACAATGAATTGGCCCTTAACCAGGCCACAGAAAGTCTGACCCAGGCTCAAAATGACTACCAGATTATCAGGAGAGGATCAATCTCTGGCGGAACTGGAGCCAACACTAATATCGTAGCTCAGATAGCCGGTACCATTTTGGAAATTCCAGTTCGTGAGGGAGACCAGGTCATTCAGTCTAATAACTTCAATGCAGGTACAACAATAGCAACCATAGCAGATATGAATAAGATGATCTTTGAAGGAAAGGTTGATGAATCTGAAGTTGGAAAACTCGATGAAGGAAAAGAGATCAAAGTTGTACTCGGAGCCCTGAGGGAAAAAGAATTTCCGGCCAAACTGACCTTTGTGGCACCGAAAGGTGTGGAGGAAAGCGGTGCTGTGCAGTTTACCATTAAAGCTGACGTTTCTGTAGAGCATTCAACCAATATACGTGCAGGTTATAGCGCAAATGCCGAGATCGAGATTGAAAGCAAAGACAGCACACTCGTAATTCGTGAAGCCCTGGTTCAATTCGACCGGCTTACCGAGCAGCCTTATGTTGAAGTTCTGAACAAAGATAATTCCTTCGAAAGAAAGGATGTTGAACTGGGCATTTCGGATGGTATAAACGTAGAAGTGAAAGATGGTGTAAAAGAAGGCGATAAGATCAAGGTCTGGAATAAGGCCTCGGAAGAGAATAACGACGATAATAACTAACCGATTATTAAGCAAACGGAGTAATGAAACGATTTTTAATTATCGCATTCACCATATGGTCTGCCCTGTCATTCGGGCAAAAGAAGTGGACCCTGCAGGAATGCGTTTATCATGCGCTTGAAAACAATATTACAGTACTGCAAGGACAGAACACCATCTTGTCTAATGAACAGGATGTTATGGCGGCTAAGGGTAATTTCTATCCATCGCTTAATGGTAATTTAAACCAGGGATTATCACTGGGTAATGTTGAGCTTTTTCAGGGTCAGTTTGTTGACCGAACTGCTAATACGACAAGTATAAGCCTTAATGTTAACCAAACGGTTTTCAACGGTTTCCAGAATACAAACCTGTATAAGCAGGCCCAGTTAAACCTTGAAACCAGCCAGATGGAGCTAAACCGAATCAGGGATGATATTTCCCTGTTCGTGGCTAATGCCTACCTGAATGTATTGTTTAATAAAGAAAACCTCGAAATTGCACAGGCTCAATATGAGTTCTCCAAAAAGAACCTTGAGCAGGTACGCGGACTGGTTAATGCCGGGGTACAGCCTGTTGCTAATATTTACGATGCGGAAGCAACATTGGCAAGTGATGAGCAGAATCTAACCGTTGCCGAGAATAATTATACGTTGTCATTGCTCAGTCTCTCGCAGTTACTTCAGGTTCCGTTCGATGGCTTTGATGTTGAGATAATAGAAATAGACCAACCCTCTTCAGAGCTTATGTATAACGATGTGAAGCCCATTGTTGAATATGCATATCAGAACCGCTATGAAATAAAAGTGGCTGAATTGAATATTGAGAATTCAAAACTGAATACCGAGCTTTCAAAAGGTGGTTATTTACCCCGTGTGACATTTGGCTATGGATTTGGATCTAATGCATTTTTCACGAACCTGACCAATACCGAAGCAGGTTTTTTTGACCAGTTGAACGATCAGAAATCACATCAGTTTAACCTTAATATAAGCGTACCTATTTTCAACCGATTTACAAATAAAACCAACGTTGCCAAGTCGAGGATAGGAGAGGAAGTCAGCAAGTTAAACTTAGAGCAAGCCAGGCTTGACCTGGAATCCAATGTTCAGCAGGCCTTTACAGATGCTCAGGCAGCCTTCAAAACCTTTGAGGCAGCTAAAAAATCACTGGCCTCCCAGGAACTGGCTTTCGAGAATTCCCAGGAGCGTTATAATATAGGAGCCATGAATGCCTTCGATTTTGAACAGGCGCGATTCAGACTTGTAAATGCCCAATCTTCCCTGGTAAATGCAAAATATGATTTTATCTTTAAGACTAAAGTTCTCGATTTTTATCTTGGGAAACCAATTCGTTTAGACTGAGAAGAATGATATTGCAGTTAGAAACAGCAACAACAAATTGTTCGGTCTCCCTTTCTTTTCAAGGGGAGACTTTGGTTTTAAAGGAGGACTATGGCTCCAAATATTCCCATGCCGAGAGACTTCATGTCTTTATCGATGATGTTATTCAACAGGCCAACATAGAATTATCACAGCTTGAAGCCGTAGCTGTGAGTAAAGGCCCCGGTTCTTACACCGGGCTCAGGATTGGTGTATCTGCTGCCAAAGGGTTATGCTATGCGCTCAACATTCCGCTGATCGCGATTCCTACCCTTGAATCCCTTGCAACCCAGGTCGGGTCAGATGAAGGTGTAATCATCCCTATGATAGACGCCAGGAGAATGGAGGTTTATTCTGCTGTTTTTAGTCCGAAACACATACCATTGCGTGAAACTAGAGCGGAAATTCTTGATTCCGATTCGTTTAAAAATTATCTCGATTCAGGTGTTGTCCACTTTATCGGGAATGGAGTAGAGAAAGCTTCAAAAATCATCAGGCATCCAAATGCACGTTTTATAAAGGAGAAACTTCCCTCGGCGAATGAAATGAGCCGGCTTTCATGGGATCGTTTCAATGAAAAACGGTTCGAAGATGTTGCTTACTTCGAACCGTATTACCTTAAAGATTTTATCGTGCTTAAATCAAAATCTTAAGCTTCTCTCCTGATTTCCACCTGGTGAGGATATGGAATTTCGATACCGGCGGCGTCAAGGGCTATTTTGGTATTCTCTGTTAAATCGAAGTAAACATCCCAGTAATCGGCGGCATTTGCCCATGGGCGTACTGCGAAATTGACCGAACTATCGGCCAGGGCGAGGACCTTTACAACGGGAGCCGGATCCTTCAGAACCTTAGGATGTTCGTTAATGACATTCATAAGGACTTCCCTTGTTTGTTTGATATCGGAGTCGTAACTCACTCCAAAAACCAGATCCACTCTTAGTTTGCCCTCTGCTGTGAAGTTGATGATATTGCCATTGGAGAGGGCGCCATTTGGTATAATAGCTAATTTGTTTGCCGGCTTGATCAGCTTGGTAGTAAATATCTCGATTTCCTTGACCACACCCAATTCACCCTGCGCCTCAATAAGATCTCCAACTTTAAAGGGTTTGAAAATCATAATCAACACCCCTCCTGCAAAATTTGCGAGTGATCCCTGCAGTGCGAGCCCGATGGCCAGGCCTGCTGCCGCAAGAATAGCGGCGAAGGAAGTTGTTTCAACACCCAGTTTGGATAATATAGTCAGGAATAGTAAGATCTTGAGCGTCCATGAAATCAGGTTAATCAGGAACTTTTGCAGACTGATCTCATATTCCTGACGGGTCATAAGTTTTTTTGTCGAGTTCAGTATCTTTTTTATGATCCATGAACCTACTATCCATATTACGATAGCACCAAGAATACGAATTCCGTAATCTGAGATAAATTCAACTAAATGATTGAGAATTGTGTTTACATCCATTTTTTTAATATTTAATTCTTAGTTCAACTAAAAAAGAGTCAGTGGTACGGTCAGGGCGGGAACCTGGGCAGTTTGGCCAATTACTTGGCAACAGCCCCTAGGTTTTTGAAACCATTTGGCCTCGTCAATTGAAACAAATCAAGATTCAAAAAAAGGTGAGGCAACCTGACCAAGAGAGCAAAAACAGTAGCTGTAAACCTCATTTTGATATGAGTTTTAAAGCTTCTTTCACTGTTTTTACAGGGAGCCTGCACGCCTTGTTAACGCATACATATATATAGGTTTCATCTTCTACAAATCTATTCTTTAAAAGTGGTAATTCGTCAGCTTTGGTACTCCCTACCAGAAGGATGTTAGGAAGATAATTTTTTGTCAGTTCCGAGGTTAATTCAAGAGCTTGCTCTCCAACGATTGCCACCTCGTAATATGGATTGGTATAAGAAAGCATAAGTTCAAGCCAGTTAGAGAAGGCCGAAGGATATTCTTCCAATTCGGGTAAAACATTATTCAGCATACTGGTTGCGGTCTTATGATAGCTTTCATTGTCGAAATAATGTGAGAGCTTAAAAAGATTCTTCGCCATAATGGAATTGCTGGCAGGAATTACATTGTCCCGGTATTCTATATTCCTGGTCACCAATGCACTGTCTTCATCAGAGGTAAAATAGAACATGCTGTTGGTATCATCGAAGAAATGATCGAATGCATAGTTGGCCAGGTCCCTCGAGGCCGTCAGCCATTTTTTATCGAAGGTGACCTCGTACAATGCAATAAAGGCCTGGATTGTAGTAGCGTAATCCTCCAGGTAACCATTTATTGAGCTAATACCATCCTTGTAATTATGATTCAGTCCTCCATCAGGTCGTAATTGGGAGGAATAAAGGAATTCTGCATTCTTAATAGCTGAATCGAGATAATCATTATTGCCAAATACCCGATAGGCATCAACGTATCCCTTAAGCATAAGTGCGTTCCATGAGGTTAATACTTTATCATCAAGCCTTGGGCGATCTCTCTTCTCGCGCTCAGCAAGCAATTTCGCTTTCCAGCCCTCAACTTTTGAACGCAGCTTACTTTTCTTAAGATCATATTTCCTTCTGAAATGGGCGTTGTTTTCAGAACGGATCAACACATATTTCCCATTCTCCCAATAGCCGAGGTCATTGATGTTAAAATATTCAGAGAACATTTCGAAATCGTCATCCAGAATGATTTTAAGCTCTTCCTCGCTCCAGACGTAGTAGGCTCCTTCCTCCAATTCGCCTTCATCATTGTTGCTGTCTGCATCCAGGGAGGAATAAAAGGCACCATTAGGAGCAGTTAATTCACGTTTCACAAAGGACAGTGTCTCATGAACAACCTGCTCAAACAGATAGTTATCGAAGACAAGAAAGGCATCGCTGTAAAGTGAAACCAGCTGGCCGTTATCGTAAAGCATCTTTTCAAAATGGGGCACATGCCATTTCTTATCTACCGAGTAGCGAGAAAATCCACCCCCAACCTGATCATAAACTCCGCCAAAGGCCATTTTTGTAAGGGTCAGGTCCACATGATCTTTCAGGAGAAGATCCGGATTCTGTTCAGCCATTCGCATAAAGAATTGAAGATTTGATGGCATCATGAATTTGGGGGCGCGATTCGTCCCTCCCCAAACGGAATCGAAGGTTTCAGACCAGTCATCTACCAGGTCCTCGAGCATAGAGGATTCAAATTCCGGTTCGTCAGGATTGAGACTCACCACATCAATTCCCTTTATACCCTGTTCGAGTTGGGAGGCATAATCTTCCAGCCGTCCCGGGTTTTCCACATAGGCTTTTTGGATTTGTTCCAGAGATCTCATCCAATTTTCTTTCTTGAAATAGGTTCCTCCCCAAACAGGCCTTCCGTCTGGTAAAGCGATTATGTTTAACGGCCAGCCTCCCCGTCCGGTCATGAGCTGTACAGCATTCATGTAAACCTGGTCCACATCCGGGCGTTCTTCCCGATCAACCTTTATATTAATGAAGTTCTGATTCATGATCTCAGCCACGAGAGGGTCTTCAAAACTTTCACGTTCCATTACATGACACCAGTGACATGAGGCGTAACCGATGCTAATAAGGATTAATTTTTTTGACTGTCGGGCCTCTTCAAGCGTTTTGTCGTTCCAGGGTTTCCAGTTTACTGGGTTGTGAGCATGTTGAAGGAGGTAAGGGCTGGTCTCGTTTATCAGATCGTTGGTGTGTTCGAATGTCATGGGTTCGCTTTTTTGACCTTTGCAGCCAACCAGCAATATGAACGAAAGGGCAAGGTATGTGATTGGCTTACTAAGCATGAATCTCAAAATTACGAAAATGACTAATAAAAAAAGCGCTTATTCAATCTAATGGTAAGCGCCCTTGATTTTGTGCCTGGTCGGTTTATCTCACTTCAAAAGTGATCTTGACATTGACCCTGAATTCTTCTACTTCTCCATCTTTGACAACCGCGCTCTGATCCTGAACATAGGCAGAGCGGATATTCTTTATGGTTTTGGAAGCATTCGCGACAGCTTTTTTTGTTGCATCTTCCCAACTTTTATCCGAGTTCGAAAGAACCTCAATTACTTTTAAAATGGCCATAGTTAATAGGTTTAATGGTTAATACTTATACAAAGATAAGCATAAGACCCCACTTATCCGTTAATGGCCTCCACTGTTTCCACCTGTCCCTCCAGCATTTGCCTCAGCATATTTTCGATGCCGTTTTTCAGGGTAAAAGTGGAGGACGGACATCCGCTGCATGCACCTTGCAATATGACTCTCACCCTTTTTGTTTCGGGATCATAAGAATCGAACTGGATATGGCCTCCGTCGCTGGCAACGGCCGGCTTAACATATTCATCCAGAATCTGGACGATCCTCTTTGAAGTGTCATCCATTTCCTCAAATTTCTGCTCCTGCTTTTGAATGGCTTCCCGCCTCGAGCTCTGGGCATTTTCATTTAAGACCTGGTTTCCTTCCTCGAGAAATGTACGGATGTATTCCCTGAGTTCCATGGTAATGTCACTCCATTCGGCAATGTCGTACTTGGTCACCGAGACATAGTTTTCATCAATAAATACACTTTTCACAAATGGGAAATGAAACAATTTCGTAGCCAGAGGCGATATCCCGGCCTCTTCAATACTCGAAAATTCTATTAGGTTCGAAACCAGCTTTTTGTTCGATACGAATTTCAGTACAGCAGGATTGGGAGTGCTTTCAGCATATACGGTTACCGGAATCCTCTTTTTTTGATCAGCATTTACGACCAAGCCTCCATTGTTCAAATAGGTTTCTATTTGTTCAACGACCTCATCCTGAACGTCCTCCCATTTTACGATATCATAACGCTCCATAGCAATAAAATTTCCACTTATGTAAACGGTCTTCACAAAGGGAAGATGAAATAACTGCTGGGCGAGAGGTGAGTTTTTTGCCTCGTCTATATTTGCATATTCAAAACTCTGGTGTTCAGTGATGAACTTATCAGTTTCAAATTTGATAATCCTCTCATTGGATGTGGGTTTAACAGTAATCGTGAAATTTGACATAACATCTATTTTTTGCAAAAATACAAAAAGAAATGACCGTTAAATCATATATTTGAGTCTATTGACGATTCAATCTTGTGAGAAAAGTATTACTTCTAATATCCCTCTTTTTAGCCTGTCATTCTACTTTTTCTCAAAACGTTGCAGTTGATGTGAATACATACACGGTTGAAGAACTGGTCACTGATGTGCTCATCAATAGTGAGTGCGCGAATGTATCGAATATAACATGGTCTACAGGGTCGGATTTTGGAGAACAGAATGGGATAGGATTTTTCAGTGAACCCAGCGGGCTTTTTCCCTTTAGCCAGGGGTTATTAATGGCATCCAGCAGCGCGCTTAGCGTTGCCGGGCCAAATACAGGGCTGAATGACTTGAGTGAAGGCAGTATGTTTATCTGGCCGGGAGATATCGATCTGACGACCACCGCGCAGACCGCGCTTAACGATCCGACCATAGACACTCATAATGCCACCATCATTGAATTCGACTTCGTTCCAATTTCTACTGATATAAGTTTTAGGTTTTTAATGGCATCTGAAGAATATGGAACTCCTGCCTTCGAATGCACATATTCCGATATTTTTGCTTTTTATTTAACCGATTCAGCCGGAAATACGACTAACCTTGCAGTTTTACCAGATGGTGTTACTCCGGTTTTGGTAACCACGGTTCATCCTGACAACGGAGCTTGCCCGCCGGGTTCACCGGCATTCTATCCCCAGTATTTTTCACAATATACACCCATTGGTGGACCACCTATAAGACATAATGGCTATACAAGATCGTTTACCGCCTTCTCAGCAGTTACACCTGGTGAAACCTATCATATCAAGCTTGCCATTGCAGATGCCAGGGATTCCATCTATGATTCAGCTGTGTTTCTGGAAGCCGGGAGTTTCAACCTGGGACTTGATCTGGGTGAGGATATCCTAATTTCTTCAGGAAATGCCGAATGCGACGGAGATTCAGTGATCCTGAACACAGGTTCACCCTCAGCCTCGCATACATGGTATAAGGATGGGCTTCCATTGCCCGAGGTCGGTTCAGTCCTTGAAGTGACCGAACCGGGTGAATATAGTGTTGATATGGTCTTTTCTGCGGGCTGTCAGACCTCAGATTCCATAATAATTGAATTTGTGACAAATCCCATAGCTGAACCTGCTCCTGATCTGGTTAAGTGTGACGGAATTTTCAATCTCGCCCTGAATGATGGTGATATCCTTGGAACGCAGGATCCTGCAGGCTTCTCGATTTCATACCATGAGACTGAGTCTGATGCTCTTGGAGATGTTAACCCGTTGGCCATTCCATATACCAATATTGCAAATCCACAAACCATTTATGCGCGATTAGAAAGCAATGACAATTCCAATTGTTTCGACATTACCTCTTTTGAAATAATTGTTGACGATCTCACTTTCTCCGATCCTGTAGGGGATATTATAGTCTGTGATGATGATAATGACGGATCCTTCCCCTTTGAATTAACAGATCAGGATGTTCAGGTGGCAAGCAGCGCGGGGTATGCTGTTTCCGAAGTAACAATAAGTTATCACGAGACTCAGGCCGATGCGGACGCTGGCATTAATGAACTGACCTCACCTTTCATCAATACCTCAAGTCCCCAGACGATCTACATCAGGTTGGTGGATAATGAAAGCTCTTCTTGCGCAGGCACTACGTCATTCGATCTCATCGTTAATTCAACCCCCGAGATCGTGGATATTACTCTCGAACAATGTGATGAGGATGGAAATCCGGATGGCCTGACCGAGTATAATCTGGAGGAGGTGGTTCCTGATTTTCTTGTTAATGGAGATCCGACAGGATTGACTATCAGCTATCACCTTAGTATGGCTGATGCAATATCTGCGTTAAATGCTCAGACGCCTTCTCCCTTTTTTAATACGGTGAATCCACAGTTGATCTATGTGAGGGTGGAAAACGATAATAGCGGCTGTTTTTCAATTGCTGAGGTCACTCTTGATGTCACATCCACAGATGTGGGAGATGCGACGCTTGAAGCATGTGATGATGACTATGATGGGATAGCCCAATTCACCCTTAGTGATGCCGATCCTATTATTCTTGCTTCACTTCCGCCAGGGTTGACCGTGGCCTATTATGAAACGGCAGGCGATGCCCTACTGGAAGTCGATCAGTTACCAGATTTATACACCAATACTATTCCCTGGCTTCAAACCGTTTATATACGAGTGGAAGATGCAAACAATTGCTACGGAATTGCTAATATGGATTTGGTCGTAAATCCGTTACCGGAAAATATTATTGTCCCGGATCAATCAATATGCAGTGATTCGTCTGAAGAAGGTACCGTTGACTTGTCTGCTATTGATCCACTTGTGATTGGCTCACAAAATCCTGCCGATCTTTTGATTAGCTATCATTCTTCTCTATCAGATGCACAGGATGGAATAAATGCTTTATCCAGTCCTTATACAACCACCACCAGTCCGGAAACAATTTTCGTGCGTGTAGAGATGGTTAGTACAGGCTGCGCGATGGCTTTTATAAGCTTCGATGTGAATATCAATTTAAATCCGGCCTTGACTGTGCCTACACCTCTTGAAGTTTGCGACGATAATATTCCGGATGGATTTACAAGCATTGATTTGAGTGTTAAGTCTTCTGAGATCACCGGTTCAGACCCGTCCTATTCGTTGAGTTATCATCTTACTCAGGGCGATGCGGATGCGGGCATCAATCCTTTGGCGAATCCTTATACCAATATAAGCAATCCTCAGACGGTCTATGCCCGAGGGGAGGATATCAATACGGGTTGTTACACGACGGTTTCCTTGGATCTTGTGGTGGAGCAGGCTCCTTTGGCCAACGTGCCGCCACCTTTGGAGTATTGTGATCCTGACGCAGATGGTTTTGGTGTGTTCACCCTGACGGATTTGGATTCGGTTATCACCGGTGGTGTTGCGGGATTAACGGTGAGTTATCATGAGACCCTGGTCAATGCGGAGAATGAGGTCAATGGGCTGTTGAGTCCCTACAGCAATATAGTGGTCAACACCCAGACGCTTTATGCCAGGGTAGAGAGTGCGAGCATAGCGACGGATTGTGCCACGATCGTAGAGGTGGTTTTGGTGGTCAATCCCGAGCCTCAGATCGCGGATCCGGACGGGCTTCAGACCTGTGACGATAACACCGATGGTCTGGCTGAGTTCGACCTGACCGATTCAGAGGTTCAGGTATTAAACGGTTTAGACCCGTCCATGTATACGATCACCTATTATGAGACCCAGGCCGATGCGGAGACGGGCACAGGGGCTATAGCCACTCCTGCGGTGTATACGAATTTGTCAAATCCCCAGGCGGTATGGATACGGGTAGAGGACAGCGCCACGGGATGTTATAAAGTAAGACCTTTGGATCTGATCGTCAATCCATTGCCGGTTCTGACCCAGCCGGCTCCTTTGGAGCTTTGTGATGTGAATGACCCTGGCGATGAGACAGAGGCGTTCACCCTTGAGGACAGCCAGGTGGAGATCTTAAACGGACAGGCGGGAATCAGCCTTAGTTTCTATGAGACCCAGTGGGATGCGGATGCCGGCACTAATGCCATTGGCAGTCCTTATGCCAACCAGTCCAATCCCCAGACGATCTATGTCAGGGGCGAGGATGATGTGACGGGTTGTTACAGCACCATCACATTGGATCTTAGGGTTAACCCGGTTCCTACACCCGGTCCGGATCCTTCCGACCTGGAGCTTTGCGATGTGAATAGTCCGGGCGACGGCATGGAGCCATTTGATCTGACCCAGAACGAGCTGTATATCATCAACGGGGAGGCAGGTGTAACGCCTACCTACCATGAGAGTGAATCGCAGGCCAACCAGGGTACGGGAGCCATTGCAGACCCTGCCCAATACAACAACACGGCCAGTCCTCAGACCATCTGGGTCAGGGTGACCAACGATGTGACGGGTTGCTACAGCATAGTGAGTTTTGATATTAGGGTAAACCCTTTGCCCCAGGCTGCAGGCCTCAGTGATTACATTGCCTGTGAGGTTAATACAGACGGGGTGTTTGCTTTTGATCTTCAGGGCAGGGACGCTGAGGTGTTAAACGGCCAGGATGCGATGCAGTACCAGGTGAGCTACCACCAGAGCCAGGGAGATGCTGATGCGGGATTGGGGGCGCTACCCAGTCCGTATCTGAACATCAGCAATCCGCAGACGATCTATGTGCGGATCACCGATACGGTAACGGGCTGTTATGTAGCCACGGAGAGTTTTATGATCGAGGTTCAGGAAGGGGCCCAGGCCAATAGTGATGGTGTATCGATCCTTTACTCTGAGTGTGATGATAATATGGAATTTGACGGGGATCCGTCCAATGACACTGTGGCCTTTGACCTGTCCAGCCAGGACGGCCAGGTTCTGGATGGTCAGGATCCGTCCAATTACACGGTGAGTTATTACGATAACCAGGCAGACGCCGAGGCGGGCACCAATGCCTTGAACAGTCCTTATGAGAATACGGTCAACCCTCAGCTGATCTATGCCAGGGTGGATAACGACACCACGTCGGACTCGATCTGTTATGCGATAACAAGCCTGACTTTGGTTGTGGAGCCTATCCCGGCTTTTGACCTGGATGAGGAGTATATATTGTGTGTGGATGTCAACGGTACGGAAGTGACCGGTCCGCCACTATTGGATACCGGTCTTGCGGCTATGGATTACAGTTTTATCTGGCAGTACAACGGGTCGGATATTCCCGGGGCAGATGGTCCGAGTTATGCGCCCACCCAGGGAGGCAGTTATGGTGTGGTGGTGACGGATCTGGGTACGGGCTGTCAGAGCAGCGATAGCACGACGGTAACCGAGAGCGGTCCACCGGTGGTAACGGCCCAGGTGACGACCCTGGCCTTTGCCGATGAGCATGTGATAGAGGCTGTGGCCACAGGCCTGGGGGTGTACCAGTTCAGCCTGGATGGAGGTCCCTGGCAGGATAGTGGGGTGTTTACGGATGTTTCGGCCGGGGAGCATATCATCACGGCACGGGATATCAACGGCTGTGGGATAGGGGTGACCCAGGTGCTGGTGATCGACTACCCGAAGTTCTTCACTCCTAATGG
>JBFKFP010000073.1:0-13014 GCA_041618535.1 Flavobacteriaceae bacterium | reverse complement strand
GGAATTGGAGCAGGCTGACAAGGGAGATTTATTAACGGTCATTCTTTTAACCTAAAATAACTGATGGGATATTCGATAAAAAGCAGGATCTGGATTGAAAAGGACGGAAAGATACTCCTCGGAGAAGGCAGGGTTAATCTTTTGAGGGCGGTTGGTGAGCACGGCTCAATCTCAGCTGCGGCAAAATCCCTTGGCATGTCATACAAAAAGGCCTGGTCTCTTCTTGATGCGGTAAATGCCAGAGCAGACCAACCAGTTATCTCATCGAGCATAGGAGGCGCCGGGGGTGGCGGGGCAAAATTAACAGCATATGGCGAAAAGCTGATCTCAGCTTTTGATAGAATCAATGGCAATTGCTGGGACTACCTCGATGAGCAGATAAAAAATTCAAACCTTTGAAACAGACAGAAGGACATATCAGGCGGAGTGAACTTTCAGCGATTATCCTGGCCGGTGGTAAAAGCAGCAGAATGGGAACCGATAAGGGTATGATCCACTTAAATGGACGGCCGTTCATCGAACATATTCTCGAAGCGGTAAGACCCCTGGCCGAAGAATCAATTATAATAAGCGATCACCAGCACTACGATCAATTTCACACCCGAAGGATCGAGGATGAGATCAAAAATCATGGGCCTCTCGCTGGGTTGTATACAGGACTTAAAGCTTCAAAAAACAGGTGGAACCTGGTTCTGAGCTGTGATGTCCCTTTAGTAACTTCCAATTTGCTCAAATTACTCCTGGATCGGAAGTATGACCCCTACAACATCGTTCAACTCCAAGCCCGGGATCGGGATATGCCTCTTATAGCCCGGTATAACAAAAACTGCCTTCAAAGCTGCGAGCAATTGATCAGGAGGGGAGAAAAGCGTCTTATGGCCTTACAAGATGTTCATTCCCATTTTTCAATTCCGGTTCCTCTTCAGTTAGAAAAACAGGCGGTAAACGTAAATAGAATTTCCGATCTAAAAATCACTCACGATGAGAATTAAAATAAAATACTTCGGAATGCTTACCGAAATCACCGGACATGAGGAAGAATGGGTAGATTTTGAGAGTAAAACCATAAGCCAGTTAATCGAGAAGCTTTCTTCGAAATACCCACAGTTGAAAAACATGGATTTCCAGGTAGCTTCCGGACAGAGGATAACCGCTCTTGACAATGAGATCGATTCGGAGGAAATAGCTCTTTTACCCCCATTCTCAGGAGGATGATGAACAGGTATAACAGACATATAGTCCTTGATGGCATAGGTGTAAAAGGCCAGGAAAAGATCTCCGGAGCCAAAGTGCTGGTTGTTGGAGCTGGCGGACTTGGTTGCCCGGTATTATTATACCTGGCGGCGGCCGGAGTTGGCCAACTCGGCATCATCGATTTTGATAATGTTGAAGTGTCTAACCTCCAAAGACAGGTGCTTTTTGGTGAATCAAACCTCGGCCTGAATAAGGCATTAGCGGCAAAAGTGCGATTGTCTGACCTGAACTCAGAGATCGAACTCAGGGCCTATCCGGAACGGCTTACACCAACTAACGCGGTTAACTTGTTCAGCAAATATGACCTCGTGATCGACGGTTCTGATAATTTCGCCACCCGATACCTTGTAAACGATGCATGTATAATCAGCGGAAAGCCTATGGTTTACGGGGCCATTTATAAGTTTGAAGGACAGGTCTCGGTCTTTAATAAAAATAATGGCCCCAGTTACAGATGCCTGTTCCCGGTTCCACCAAGGCCGGGCCAATCTCTGAGCTGTGATAGTATAGGTGTACTGGGCGTGCTTCCTGGAATAATTGGCAGTATGATGGCCAATGAGGCACTCAAGATAATTCTTGATAAACCGGGTATTCTGAGTGGTAAAATGCTCTGCTACGATTCGCGGTCTGCTACCATCAGCCATTTTAAAATAACGAGATCTGAATCGGGAATTCAAGATATAAAATCCAGGGGTGTGCAAATTTCAAATCTCGATTATCACGATGCATGTGATCTTTCACCAAAAGAGATTTCGGCCCAAGAGGCCATTGCTCTTGATAATGCCGTATTCTACGACCTGAGGGAGCCCCATGAGCAGCCACGGCTCGATATTACCGATTTCAAAAGGGTACCTATGGGCAAGTTAGGGGATCACTTGGAATTATTCGATCATGATCATCCCAAGATTCTGGTGTGTCAGTCCGGGATAAGAAGTCTTAATGCAGTGAGCCAGCTGGAACAATACGGCGTTGCCAATTGTTTCAGCCTTAAAGAAGGCGCACTGGCCTTAAACCAATTAATTAAATTCAATTATGAGTGAGAAGAAATATAAAAATGTCTTTATCCAGGGTGCCATAAATCCTGAATTTATCGCCCAGTCCATCGGGAAACACCAGTCAAAGACCGGCATTGGTGCTCATGATATATTCCTGGGCCAGGTCCGCGCCGATATTATAGATGGAAAAACCGTTTCGGGGATCGAATATACCGCCTATGAAGAGATGGCCAACAAGGTGTTTCATGAGATCAGGGAAGCCACCTTCAACAAATACGAGTTGAGCTGCATGCATATTTACCATAGCCTTGGCCTGGTAAAAGCCGGAGAAATCTGCCTTTTTGTATTCGTTTCCTCTCCCAGGCGAAAAGTGGTTTTTGAAGCCCTGGAATACGTGGTTGAGCAGATAAAGGACAGAGCTCCTGTTTATGGGAAGGAGATCTTTTCAGATCATAGTCATCAATGGAAAGTAAATACCTGATCAATGGTAGACATCACAGCTAAATCAAATACCTTAAGAATCGCCACTGCACAGGCCGTGGTTAATGTAAGCAAGCCAGAGACCATAGAGGCTGTCAGGCTGGGGACTGTCCCTAAAGGTGACGTGTTCGCGGCCAGTAAGGCTGCGGGACTATTGGGAATTAAAAAAACTCCTGACCTTCTCCCCGATTGCCATCCTCTGCCAATTGAATATGCAAACATAGAATATGAGATCGATGGGCTCGAGATAAGGATTCTGTGCACGATCAAAACTATTTACAAGACAGGCGTGGAGGTTGAGGCCATGCACGGTGCATCGGTTGTGGCCCTCAATATCTATGACATGTTAAAACCTATCGATAAGGGCGTGGAGATAAAGAATATCAGGCTGCTTTCCAAGAAAGGCGGAAAATCTGATTTCAAAGATCGTTTTAAAGCTGATTTTAAGGCTGCTGTAATCGTTTGTTCAGATACCATTTCAGCGGGTCAGAAAGAAGATAAGGCTGGTAAGGCCATCATAGAAAAACTGGAGTCATGCCGGGTAATGGTCGAAGATTATATCGTTATCCCTGATGAAGTTGATATCATATGTGAGAAGGTTATCCAATTTGAGAAAAAAGGCATGAACCTGGTCATTCTTAGCGGTGGTACCGGACTGTCTGCCCGCGATGTTACTCCTGAAGCACTAAACAAGCTTATAGACCGGAGAATTCCCGGGATAGAAGAGGCCATAAGGAGCTATGGTCAGCAACGAACACCTTATGCCATGTTATCGAGAAGCGTGGCAGGAACAATAAATGACACTTTGGTGCTCGCCCTTCCGGGATCTACAAAAGGAGCCCGGGAATCTATGGATGCTGTTTTTCCGCAGGTCCTTCACATATTTGGAATTTTAAAAGGCGCCGGGCATTGAAAAATAAGACTGACAACATACTGACCGATTCCTTCGGAAGAAAACATACATACCTCAGGATCTCCCTTACCGAGCTTTGTAATCTCAGGTGCACTTATTGTATGCCGGCGGAAGGTATCCCGCTTTCACCCAAATCACACATCATGAATTATGATGAGGTCTTTACTATTGCCAAGCTCTTTGTAGATCATGGTGTAAGCAAGATCAGGTTAACCGGGGGCGAACCTTTGGTGCGCCGCGATGCCGACCAGATCATTGAAAAGCTTGCAAGCCTGGGCGCAGAACTGTCGCTTACGACCAATGGGGTGATAATTGATCGTTTTATTGACTGTCTTCAAAGCAATAATATTAGGAAGATCAACCTCAGCCTTGATACCCTTGTGCCTGAAAAGTTTGCTTCCATAACAAGGAGGGACCAATTCAGCAAGGTGATTAAAAACCTTTATCTCCTGATTGAAGAGGGATTTCATGTAAAGCTGAATATGGTCCTGATCAGGGGGTTTAATGATGATGAGATCATTCCCTTTATAAAGCTCTCTGAAGATCTTCCAATCTCTGTTCGTTTTATTGAATTCATGCCATTTGACGGGAATCGGTGGGATCGTTCTCAAATGGTTTCCTATAAAGACATAATGGAATCAGCGAATACCCATTTCGGAATTGAGAATGTAATTAGGTTAAAAGACGCCCCTAATGACACTTCCAAGAATTACAGGATCAAAGATCACAAAGGCAGTTTTGCCGTGATAAGCAGTGTCACCAACCCGTTCTGCGACAGTTGTAACCGGATCAGGCTAACTGCGAATGGCAGGATCAAAAACTGTTTGTTCTCTGCTGAAGAATCAGATCTGCTGGGGGCACTGAGAGCCGGAAAGCCCATTGAGCCAATAATCGCGAGGGCTATGCAGGCTAAATTTAAAATCCGCGGCGGAATGGACACCCTTGAAAAGTTGGAAAAACCTGAGTTGCATTCTCAGAACAGGAGCATGATCAGGATCGGGGGTTAGACCTTATGAATTTTTTGTAATCGTCCATGGTATCGATGTCGGTTATTTTTCCATCCCCGGAAACCATACAGGAGCGTTTACAGATGCTTTGAAGCAACTGTCTTGCACCATAATCGGAATTAAACTCCATCAATACATCAAAATATTTGCTTGAAAAGATAGCAGGAACGCCTGGTTTATCGTCATAAGCTGTTGCTGCCATTTCGCAGTCTGAACGATTATGAAGCTCTAAAAGTTTCCTCAGGTGATGGCTGTCGATAAGTGGCTGATCAGCCAGCATTATGATCACATTAGTCTTTTCAGGCCAGTAAGTTCGAACAAAATTAACTCCAACCGAGATCGAGCTTCCCATTCCCATTTTCCAATCCTGGTTCACAACTGTTTCAACTTGGGCGTCCTTAACAGATTGATAAACCTGTTCATGATCAGCACCTAGAACTACCAGGGTGTTTTCAGGCGCGATCTGCCTGGCTGCACCAATAGCGATGGATATCAAGGAATCGCCATTCCACTCAAGCAATTGCTTGGTCACTCCCATCCTTGAGGATGAGCCGGCGGCCAGGATAACGATTGCAGTTTCAGCGAAGCGGATCATCTTTATATTCAGGCATGAATGCCACCATCTTTTTCTTTGAGGAAAACAGGATTCTGATCCCTTGTTACAGACAGGATCTCTGACATGATTGAAATGGCTATTTCCTGGGGTGTTTCAGCTCCTATATTCAATCCGGCAGGACCATGTATCAATTCCAGAAAAGATTGGTCCAAATCAGGGCAGTATTCCAACAACTGGGACATCAATTTTTCACGCCGATGGGCAGGTCCGAGCAGCCCGATATAGGCAGGGCTGCTATCCTTGATTTCGATCAGGAATTTGAGGTCGTTGGCAAAATTATGTGACATAACCACTACTGCCGTGGTGCCGTCAATGAGTTCAAGCTCAAGCTGATCGGGTGACACGGAAAAAAAGGAATTTGCTCCCGGAAAATTCTCTATGGTCTTCGATTCGAGAGGACCTGAAATAACGCTTACCTCCCACCCGTTCATCGCGGCATATTGACAGAGGACCACAGCATCGTGTTCTGCACCAAAGATCATCAATTTAAAACATGGCAAGAACAGCTGTTCAAATTTCAACAGATCCTGAGATTGAGAATCAGGAGACTCCGATAGCCGGAATGATCTATCATCAAAGACCACGGTGCTTCCCAGATTATCGCAATGGCCTTCTTCATTTCGGTAATTGGAGTACATTCTGAAGGTTTCTCGATCCCTGATCGCATCATTAAACCTTTCGATAAAGGCGGGATCGGGAGAAAAGGGTTCAATGAGGATATAGAGAACACCTTCACATCCAAGTCGATAACGCCCATCATAGGTCATCATCAGCGGTTTTCCATTTTCAAAAACCTTTTCTGCCTGCCTGAGGATGTCTTTCTCAACACAACCGCCACTCACAGCACCAACCATTGAACCATCATCAAGCAAAAGCATTCTTACCCCAGGTTTTCTATAGGACGAACCATTAAGGTCAACCACACTGGCAAGGACAGCTTTTCTTCCCCTTGATCTCGCTTCCTGGAAAGCTTCGACCATTTGTTTTAATTCGTGAGTCATATTTGAAACAGCCTTTTGGCCAAGTCCTTAAATTTAGTAAAAAAACACGGGGATCAAGATCTGATCAAATTCTATATTGATATCCATGTTGAGCCCTGCGAGAATTTCATTTTCATATATTTGGATAATACCAATTAACAACCATTCCGATGAGAAGAATATTTTCCCTCTGCACCATTTTATTTTTGATTTTCAGCCTTCAGGCTCAAGATGCACAGCAATATTTCAAACCGCTAAAATACAGGAACATAGGTCCTTTCAGGGGAGGGCGGTCGGTTTCTGCCTCCGGTGTCGTCGGCGATCAGCTAACCTACTATATGGGGACAACCGGCGGGGGACTTTGGAAGACCGAAGATGCCGGTCAGCGTTGGATCAACATTTCCGACGGATATTTTAAAACAGGATCAGTTGGTGCTGTCGCTGTTTCCGAATCCAATCCGAATATCGTCTATGTAGGGATGGGAGAACATGCGGTTCGCGGGGTAATGACCTCTTATGGGGATGGCATTTATAAATCGACAGATGCTGGCAAGACATGGACACATATCGGCCTTAAGGAAACCCAGCATATCTCCAGAATAGTGATACATCCCGAAAATCCCGATCTGGTGCTGGTAGCGGCCCAGGGGGCCTTATTCGGCCCCTCCAGGGAAAGGGGGATCTACAAATCTACAGACGGCGGAAAATCATGGAAGCAGGTTTTATTTGTAAATGATCTTAGCGGGGGAGTTGAATTATCTATGGATATGAATTATCCTGAGGTTATCTATGCAGCCATGTGGCATCACCAGCGCAAACCATGGGTGGTGGTAAGCGGGGGTGAAGGAAGCGGACTTTATAAATCGACCGATGGTGGTGATTCCTGGAAAAAGATCCATAATGGTCTGCCGAAAGACTTAGGCAAGATGGCAATAGCAGTATGCCGCTCGAATTCTAATAAGGTATATGCTCTAATTGAAAGTGACAGCAACAAAGATCTCGGAGGACTCTTTGTTTCAAATAACGCAGGTGCTAGCTGGAGCCGTGTGAGTGATGACAACCGGCTAACCCAAAGGGCCTGGTACTATATCGAAGTTTTTCCGGATCCCAAAGATGACAATACCGTATATGTGCTTAGTGCTCCCGCCTTGCGGTCCATTGACGGAGGAAAAACATGGGAACGCCTTTCAGGCACTCATGGCGATTATCATGACCTGTGGATAAATCCTGATAATTCTAAAAACATGGTCATCGCTAATGACGGAGGTGCGGCAATAAGTTTTAACTATGGAAAAACCTGGTCAACACAGGATAATATGTCAACCGCCCAGATATACAGGATAAATACAGATAACCTTTTTCCATACAATGTTTATGGCGGACAACAAGACAATACATCGGTCAGGATCGCAAGCCTTTCAACAGGGCGCTGGAGCATTGGGCGTGAAGACTGGACCTATGCTGCAGGTGGTGAAAGTGCTTTCCTTGCATTTGACCCGGATAACCCCAGGTATGTAATGGGCGGCGTTTACCTTGGTTACATTGAAGTCAAGGATATGCTTTCCCAAGCTGGAACCAACATCATGGCAAAGCCCCATCAATGGCTCGGGAGAGAGGCCCGCGATATGGAATACCTCTTTAACTGGAACGCCCCGATAATCCGGTCTCAACATGAGCCGGGAACATTTTTTCATTGCGCCAATAAAGTGCTGAAGACAACTGATATGGGGAAATCCTGGACCGAGTTTTCACCAGATCTTACTCGTGATATCGATGAGAAACAGGGAAATGGCGGCGAGCCATATACAAATGAGGCTGTAGGGGCCGAAAACTATGGCACCATTGCTTACATTATTGAATCTCCTCATGAAAGAGGAGTATACTGGACCGGTAGTGATGATGGCTTGGTTCATATAACCAGAGACAATGGGGCAACCTGGCAAAATGTGACACCTAAAGGTCTTCAGGAATGCCTTGTAAATGCCATCGATGTCTCTCCACACGACCCGGCAACAGCCTACATCGCCACTACCCGCTATAAGTTCAATGACTATACCCCATCCCTGTACAAGACCTCCGATTATGGTAAGAGCTGGACCAGGATCAACCAGGGAATTCCTTATGGAGCCTTTGCGAGGGTGGTCCGTGAGGACCAGGATAAAAAAGGCCTTCTCTATGCCGGCACTGAAACCGGGGTCTACATTTCATGGAATGACGGAAAGAATTGGGAGCCTTTTCAACTAAACCTGCCGGTGACTCCAATTACAGATTTAAAGGTTCATAAGGGAGACCTGATCGTTTCCACTTCCGGAAGAGGATTCTGGATACTGGATGATCTCGGACTTTTGAAACAACAAAGGGAATCTTCAGAATTAAAACTGTACGAACCTGAGGAGACCATCAATGGATTTTGGGGAAGTCCGCTTAATTTCAACAATCCGTCATTCGATGGGACCAATCCCTTTGAAGGTGTTAATCCTGCGAATGGTGTTGTCATCTATTACAATTTACCAAAGCTCGACAAAGAGGATGAGATAGTACTGGAGGTAAGAGATTCAGAAGGTAGAATTATAAACAGCTTCAGCTCGAAGGCCGATAAAGATTTCAGGCGTTGGGACGGAGGCCCTCCGGCTGAACCTGTTCTGACTAAGAGTGAAGGATTAAATCGCTTTGTCTGGAATATGTGCTACCCGACCATGCCTGGTATTCCCGATGTTTATCTAGAAGCTAATTACAGGGGGCATAAAGTAGGCCCCGGAAATTATTCCCTCACTCTGAAGAATGGCGAGGATTCAGAGAATGTCACATTCAGGATAAATGAAAATCCACACTATGAAACTAAGCCTGGTCAGTATGATGAATATGACAAGTTCATGACCGAAATGGAAAAGACCCTTACAGACATGCACAATTCGATTAATACCTTGTTTGATGCCAAAAAACAGATCCAGGCCATTTCAGGTTCTTTGAAAGATTCAGGTAAAACTGAATTAGCTCAACAATGTTCAGATCTTGTGAACGAAATAAAAGCCTGGGACGAAGAAATGGTTCAACGTAAATCTAAAGCATATGACGATGTGGAGAACTTTCCCAATAAATTCTCAGCGGAATACCTGTTCCTGATCAATGAATCTGAAAGCAACATTCCAAGGGTAAACGATCAGAACAAGAAACGCAAGGCAGAACTCGATGCCCAATGGAAGACCTTAAATGCCCGGGCAAATGAACTTATTAGCAGCTCAATCCCAGATCTTAACAAAAAACTCTGGGAAGCGGGAATTGGCGCCATAACTTTAAAAAACTAAAACTCGGAACCTAAATTTAAAGATGGATTATTCACCGCCTTAACCAGTTTGAATTGTCTGTGAATAGAAGATCAAATCGAGATCATGCAGGCGCTACTGCTCTGCCGATTAAATGAAGACTAAAGCGATTTTGTATGCTTCAATAAGTTAGCGGACTGAGGCCTCTGTTTTAAATTTTCCTTTAGATTTTCTAATTCTAACTGCCACAACTTTGTACTCCGGGCATTTGGCTTCGGAATCATGAATATCACTGGTAATATTGTTCACCATGATCTCCGGGAAGTGGAAGGTTGTGCTGAGAATTCCCGGCTTTACCTCGTCGGTGATCCTTGCCATCACATCCACTTTGCCACGAGGCGATTCCAGACAAACCAGGTCGCCTTCTTTTATCAGGTGATCCTTAGCATCGTCGGGATGTATCATGAGATAGTCTGCGGAGAGGATTTTTTCATTCGCGGTCCTTCGGGTCATGGCACCGCAATTATAATGTTCCAATTCCCTGTTCGTGGTAAGTATATAAGGGTAATCTTTAGCATGCGCGTTCAGCTCTTCCGATTCTCTCCATGGATTGAATTCAAAATAACCCTTACCCCTTTTGAAATCCTCTGTATGTAGTATTTTGGTGTCGGTGCCATCAGGTTTAACCGGCCATTGCAGGCCGTTTTTACCAAGCCTTTCCCACCTGATACCGGCAAAAAATGGAACTATCTGGGAGATCTCTTCCAACATCCCGTCAGGTGTATAGTCTGGTTGCGCATATCCCATCCTGTTCATAATATCCACAATGATCTGTCCGTCCGGCTTTGTCCCGGGCAAGGGATCAACCACCTGCCTGACAGCCTGAACTCGGCGCTCACCATTAGTGAATGTTCCGCTTTTCTCAAGAAATGACGATCCGGGCAGAATGACATCCGCATACTTTGCCGTTTCGGTCATGAATAATTCCTGGACGATCACCAGGTCTGTGGCCTTTAATGCTCTTATGACCTTTTGTGTGTTCGGGTCGGTTTGAACCACATCTTCGCCAATGATCCAGATGGCCCTGAGCTTGCCTTCAAGTGCTGCTTCGAACATCTCAGGAATCTTATACCCTATGTGTGTGGGGACATCCACTCCATAGAATTCATTATATAGTTTATTGATCTCCGGATTGGTCACATCGAGGTAACCCGCTCCCTGATGCGGCTGAACTCCCATGTCTGCAGAGCCCTGAACATTATTCTGCCCTCGCAGCGGGTTCACCCCTACGCCCTTACGCCCGATATTTCCTGTTAAAAGAGCCAGGTCTGCAATTTGCATGACCGTGAAAGTTCCCTGTGAATGTTCCGTTACTCCCAATCCGTGGAAAGACATCGCATTGGCCGCGCTGGCATATGCAATGGCGGCTTCGCGAACCAGGTTCCGGTCCACACCAGAAACAGCCTCCATCTTGTCGATGTCTATATTCAGTAATTCTTTCCTGTATTCATCATAGCCTTCAGTCCTTGTCCCGATAAACTCGTCGTCCGTCAGGCCTTCACTAACTATATAATACATCATCATGTTAAGGACGGCTACATTGGTCCCGGGTCGGAGAGGAAGGTGGTAATCGGCATAACGCGCCAGTTCTGTCCGCCTCGGATCGATCACGATGGTGACATTATCAGACTTCATCGCGAATTGTTTGAATTTAGCTCCTGTTACCGGGTGAGCATCTGTGGGGTTCGCGCCTATAACCAGGATGCAGTTGGTGTGTTTGAGGTCTTCTATTGAATTGGTAGCCGCTCCCGTTCCAAAAGTGCGCTGCATGCCTAATGCTGTCGGGGAATGACAAACACGTGCGCATCCATCAATATTGTTGGTCTGTATAACCGCACGGAAAAACTTCTGCATCAGGTAGTTCTCCTCATTGGTGCAGCGGGACGATGAAATCCCTGCGAGAGAATCCGGTCCGAATTCATCTTTGTAATACTGAAATCTCGAGGTTATATAATCATAAGCCTCATCCCAGCTCACCTTCTCAAATTCTCCATCTCGCTTGATCATAGGTGAGTCAAGGCGCTCGGGATGATCGTAAAACTTAAATGCGAAACGCCCTTTTAGGCAGGTGTGCCCTTGATTCACCTCAGCATCATATGGGGCCTGGATGCTCAGTATCTCTCCATTGGTTGTGGCAATCTCAAGATTGCAGCCCACACCACAATAAGTACAAACCGTCCTGGTTTTTTCTGTAGCCTGGATGGCTTTTGACTGGAATACATCGGAAATGGCAGAAGTTGGACAGGCCTGGGAGCAAGCGCCGCAACTCACGCAGTCAGAATCCATGAACGACTGGTCAAGCCCCTTGATAATATGAGCATCAAATCCACGCCCGGCCATGCTCAATACGAACTCACCCTGGACCTCATCACAGGCCCTTACACAACGATAGCAATTAATGCATTTGGACAGATCGGATGTCATGTATGGATGGGTCAGGTCCTTATCACGTTTTAAATGATCTTCCCCTTCAGGATATCTTACATCGCGAATACCAACCTGTGCCGCGACGGTCTGTAATTCACAATTCCCGTTAACCTCGCAGGTAAGGCAGTCTAAAGGGTGATCAGTGAGAACGAGCTCAATGATATTCTTTCGAAGGGCTTTTATTGAGGGGCTGTTAGTATAGACGAACTGGCCTTCTGAAACCGGTGTGTGACAGGATGCCACGGTCTTGACCGGCCCGTCTTTTTCAAGGGCAAGCTCAACACTGCATACCCTGCAGCTTCCGAAGGGATCAAGATTGGGGGCGTCACAAAGGGTCGGAACCAGTGAATGCTCCTTATAGCGCCTTACAAAAGACAGGATGGTTTCTCCCGACTTGATTTCAAATTCATGGTTATCGATAAATGCGGTTTTCATAGATCAAGCTTTGAAATAGGGTTTTAATTCATCCTCAAAATACTGAAGCGCATTACGGACCGGCAGCGGGATACCGCCTCCGTGCGCACACAGTGAGCCTTGTTCCAGGGTGGTAAGGAGATCATTCAATAAGGTTCGGTCAATCTTATAATCCGATTCCATGGCCTTAGCCATCATTTCCTGGCCACGCTTGGTACCCAGGCGACAAGGAAAACATTTCCCACAACTCTCGTAAGCGGCAAAATCGAAAAGATGCTCAAGATATCGGAGGATGGAAAAATCTTCCGGAATTGAAACCACCGATGCATGCCCTAAAAGAAATCCGTGTTTTGAAAAGGATTCAAAATCAAGGGTTAACTTATCCAGTTCTGATACAGGAACAAGCCCCCCCAGCGGGCCTCCGATATGAAGGGCCTTTACGGGAATCTTGAACCCGCCTCCAAGTTCATAGACCACCTTTTTCATGGGTGTTCCCATTTCAACTTCATATAGACCGGGATTTTTAAAATGGCTGTCAAGGCAGACCAGTTTGGTCCCTGACGATCTTTCGGTGCCAACCGATTTCCATGCCGCTCCTCCATTCG
>JBFKFP010000072.1:0-13037 GCA_041618535.1 Flavobacteriaceae bacterium | reverse complement strand
TGTTTCTGTCCCAGGTCTTATACCCGGAATAAATCCTCCGCTGCGCTTCAGATCATCAGCAATCTTATTGGTAGGCACCGTGATTGCGGTATAGAAATAAGTAAATACGATCACCAGGATGGCGAAGACCAGGTTATACCAGAACCCGAAGATATTACCTCCGAATTCAGCCTGTAAAAACTGTCCTACACCAGTATCTTTCAGCATATTCGTTCCACCTATCAGTCCTGGCACAAACATTATAGCCTGCGCAAAGATTATCGGCATCACGCCTGAAGCATTCAACTTAAGCGGTATAAACTGTCGGGCACCAAAAACATTCCTTTCGTATCCTCCTTGAGCGGTCCGGCGTGCATATTGCACGGCTACCTTTCGCACAGCCATCACCAGCATAACACAGGCCAGGATAATGATCATCCAGATCACTAATTCGATCAGGATCATGATCAAACCACCATTTGACTCGGTTACTCTCGCCACATATTCCTGAATGAAAGATTGTGGCAATGTGGCGATTATTCCTACCATGATAAGCAGGGAGATACCGTTACCGATACCCCGGTCTGTGATCTTTTCACCCAGCCACATCGCGAAGATACAACCGGTGACAAGAAGAATCACAGAACTGAAATAGAATGCGGTTCCCAGTCCCTGCTGGACTAGAAGAAAGGCTGAATCCGGAACACCTAGTGATCCCAGGCTTCCCAGATAAGCGGGTGACTGCACCAAACAGATCGCGATGGTCAACCACCTTGTGATCTGCGTGATTTTCTTTTGTCCGCTTGCCCCTTCTTTCTGTAATTTCTGCAGGTATGGAATGGCGATCCCCATCAGCTGCACAACGATCGAAGCCGAGATGTACGGCATGATCCCGAGAGCGAATACCGACGCCTTTGCCAGGGCGCCTCCGGTAAACATATTAAGGATGGATCCAATTCCTCCGCCTTCAAAATTCCCGGCCAGTTCTGTCAATTGGGTTGAATCGATACCAGGAAGCGTGATTTGGGCACCAAAACGATAAACCAATAGTAAACCCAGGGTCAGGATAATCCTGTCCTTAAGCTCGGTAATCCTCCAAATACTTTTTAAAGTTTCTAAGATTTTCATCGTTAATGGTCTAATTAAAGGGTAACGGCTTCTCCTCCGGCTGCCTCAATGGCTGCCTTGGCCGAAGCTGTGAATTTGTGAGCGCTAACTTTAACCTTGGCTTTCAATTCACCACGACCCAATATCTTCACCAATTCATTTTTACGAGCCAATCGCAATGCTACGATCTGATCGAAATCCAATGATCCTTTTATCTTTTTGTTGTCTACCAACTCCTGGATGGTATCCAGGTTAATTCCCTGGTATTCCTTCCTGTTGATATTGTTAAACCCAAATTTGGGAACACGTCTTTGCAGGGGCATCTGCCCTCCTTCAAAACCGAGTTTCCTGGAGTACCCGGACCTCGATTTTGCGCCTTTGTGTCCACGGGTGGCAGTACCACCTTTTCCCGAACCCTGGCCTCTGCCAACGCGCTTGCTGTTTTTATTTACGGAACCTTTTGCAGGCTTTAAATTGCTTAAATCCATTGCCATTCAAATTATTTTGTTTCCTCTACAGAAACCAAATGTTTTACTTTATCTACCATTCCGAGAATATTCGGGGTGGCATCATGTTCAACAGTCTGACCAATACGTTTCAATCCCAGTGCGATCAGAGTCCGCTTCTGGTTTTGAGTCCTGTTGATCGCGCTCTTAGTTTTGGTAACCTTAATTTTTGCCATCACTACTATTTTTTATCCGTTAAACACTTTCTCAAGGCTGATTCCCCGGTCATGGGCAATCATCTTTGCGTCACGCAATTGCAATAAGGCATCGAAAGTTGCCTTCACCACGTTGTGCGGATTTGATGACCCCTGTGATTTCGATAACACATCATGTACGCCAACTGCCTCAAGAACAGTTCTTACAGCTCCACCTGCTATAACCCCTGTACCAGGGGCAGCAGGAATGATGTTAACCCGTGCGCCTCCGTATTTTCCTTTTTGCTCGTGAGGAAGAGTTCCTTTTACAATAGGAATTCTGACCAGGTTTTTCTTAGCATCCTCTACAGCCTTGGCAATAGCGCTGGCTACATCTTTCGATTTTCCAAGTCCGTGACCTACAACACCATTTTCATCACCTACCACAACGATAGCCGAGAATCCGAAGGCACGACCACCTTTGGTCACCTTGGTTACACGTTGAACACCAACCAAACGATCCTTAAGCTCTAAGCCACTTGGTTTTACAAATTCTGCGTTTTTATACTTCTGATACATAATGTCTTAGAATTTTAGTCCGGCTTCTCTCGCACCGTCAGCTAATGATTTAACCCGTCCATGATACAAATATCCACCACGATCGAACGCAATCGTCTCGATTCCGGCTTTGATAGCTTTCTCTGCAATCGACTTTCCAACCAATGCAGCTATTTCCGATTTATTGCCCTTCGCTTTTTTGATGTCCTTGTCTCGTGATGATGCCGAACAAATGGTCTCACCCTTCACATCGTCTACAACCTGGGCATAGATTTCTTTATTGCTTCGGAATACACATAATCTCGGGCGGGCTTCATTTCCGGAAACCACCTTGCGTATCCTGTTCTTTATACGTTTTCTTCTTTCAGTCTTTGTTAATGCCATGACTCTAACTATTAAGCTGATTTACCTGCTTTTCTTCTGATCTGCTCACCCTTGAACTTGATACCCTTACCTTTATAAGGCTCCGGCTTGCGGAATGAGCGAATTTTTGCTGCAACCTGACCAACCAACTGCTTGTCGTGCGAGGTCAGTTTAACGATAGGATTCTTACCTTTTTCTGAAATGGTCTCCACCTTTACTTCCGGGGCGATATTCATCACGATATTGTGCGAAAATCCTAATGCAAGATCTAATTTCTGACCCTGGTTAGTTGCCCTGTAACCTACTCCCACCAGTTCCAGTTCCTTTGTGAATCCTTTAGAAACTCCTTCTATCATATTGTTAACCAAAGAACGATACAGACCATGCTGTGCCCTGTGCACTTTGCTGTCTGAAGGTCTTTCAGCAGTGATTTCACCTTCTTCTATATTGAAGGAAACGCCTTCATACTTCTGTGATAATTCACCCAATGGCCCTTTAACCGTGATCACGTCTTCTTTAACTTCAACGGTGACCCCGTCCGGGATTGCTATGGGATTGTTTCCAATTCTTGACATACTTTAAAATCTTTTTCGATTAGTAAACTAAGCACAATACCTCACCACCAACATTCTCCTTTTGAGCTTGTTTGGCGGTCATAACACCGTGAGAGGTAGAAACGATTGCAATTCCCAGGCCGTTGAGAATACGAGGCAGTTCTTTAGAACTGGCGTATTTACGCAAACCGGGTTTACTGATCCTTTGTATTTTCTTGATTACCGGCTCTTTGGTGTCAGGTGTATATTTCAAAGCGATCTTGATGGTTCCCTGGACCGTTGAGTCGTCAAATTTGTAACTCAAGATATAGCCTTGATCGAACAATATCTTGGTGATCTCCTTCTTCAAATTGGAAGATGGGATCTCAACCACCCTGTGGTTAGCTCTCATCGCATTCCGAATTCGGGTCAAATAATCCGCAATAGGATCTGTGTACATAGTATATTCATTTGCGGTAACGGTTTTCGGCAGTTTAAAAGCCGAACCTGAAACCAATTTATAATTTTACCAACTAGCTTTCTTAACTCCCGGAATCAAGCCTTTGTTCGCCATTTCGCGGAACATAACACGTGAAATTCCAAACTGTCTCATGTAGCCTTTTGGACGTCCTGTCAGTTTGCAACGATTGTGCATACGGATAGGGGACGCGTTTCTGGGCAGTTTCTGCAAAGCCTCATAATCTCCGGCTTCCTTTAACGCCTTTCGCTTGGCAGCATATTTTGCAACAGTTTTCGCGCGCTTTACCTCGCGGGCTTTCATTGATTCTTTTGCCATAATTAATTTCGTTTAAAGGGTAATCCTAATTCTGTCAATAAGGACATTGCCTCTTTATCGGTTTTGGCCGAGGTCACAAAAGTGATATCCATCCCGGCTATCTTATTTACTTTGTCGATGTTGATCTCCGGGAATATGATCTGTTCTGTAATGCCCAGGTTATAATTCCCACGACCATCAAATCCGTTTTCCTTGATTCCACTGAAATCCCTTACCCGAGGCAAAGCGGTGGTCACCAACCTGTCAAGGAACTCATACATGCGCTCTCCTCTTAAGGTCACTTTCGCACCAATAGGCATTCCACGTCTCAGCTTAAAGGACGCCACGTCTTTCTTGGAAATGGTAGCAACGGCCTTCTGACCAGCGATCCTGGATAATTCCTCAACCGCGTAGTCGATCAGTTTTTTGTCTGCCACGGCAGCACCAACACCTCTTGAGATAACGATCTTTTCAAGTTTGGGCACCATCATGACGTTCTTGTATCCAAACTCCTCGGTGAGGGACTGGATTACTTTCTCTTTATATTCTTTCTTTAATCTTGGTACGTATGACATGACGACTAAATTACTTCGTTCGATTTTTTAGAGTATCTCACCTTCTTGTCACCTTCCATCCTGACCCCAACACGGGTGGTCTCCCCTTTGGAGGTAAGCAAGGAAAGGTTGGATACATTTATTGGAGCCTCTTTCTCGATTATCCCTCCCTGAGGGTTCTGAGCGCTAGGCTTCATGTGTTTCTTGACGATATTGATGCCCTCGATTATGGCCTTGTTCTCATCACGAATAACCTTCATGACACGGCCCTCGGCACCCCTATGGTCTCCTGCTATTACCCTTACGGTATCTCCAGCCTTTATTCTGATTTTTTTCATCCTAATTGTCTTTTAAAGCACCTCGGGTGCAAGCGATACTATTTTCATAAATTGCTTATCCCTCAACTCTCTGGCAACTGGTCCGAAAACCCTAGTGCCTCTCATTTCTCCCTGTGGATTCAACAATACACAAGCATTGTCATCAAAACGGATGTACGATCCATCCGGACGTCTCACCTCTTTTACGGTCCTGACTACAACAGCGGTTGAAACGGCTCCCTTTTTAATTGTCCCGTTCGGTGTTGCATCCTTTACAGTGACTACTATCTTATCACCAACAGAAGCATAACGGCGTTTGGTTCCACCGAGCACACGGATGGTCAAAACCTCCTTGGCGCCCGTATTGTCTGCTACCTTTAATCTTGATTCTTGCTGTACCATAATTACTTAGCTCTTTCAATGATTTCTACTAATCTCCAGCACTTCGATTTACTCAAAGGCCTGGTTTCCATGATCCTGACGGTATCCCCTTCGTTGCAGTCATTCTTTTCATCATGAGCAACGTATTTCTTCGTTTTCAAAACGAATTTACCATATTTAGGGTGCTTCACTTTCTTGACTTCGGAAACCACTATAGATTTCTGCATCTTGTTGCTGGTAACAACACCAATACGTTCTTTTCTTAAATTTCTTTTTTCCATCTTCAGCAGGAATAGAATTATTGTAATTCTCGGTTATTTAATTCTGTGGCCAATTTTGCAATAGTACGTCTCATTGTACGAAGCTGAATGGGATTCTCAAGCGGTGAAATCGCATGAGCCATTCGCAAGTCGGCATAACTTTTTTTAATCTCCCCCAGTTTCTCCTGGAGTTCGGCATTTGATAATCCTTTGATCTCAGTTTGTTTCATGATACTCAACTATTATGCTTCGTAATCTCTTGCAACTATAAATTTGGTCCTAACCGGAAGCTTTTGAGCTGCCAGACGAAGCGCCTCCTTGGCAATATCCAGGGGCACACCTCCAACTTCGAATAAAATGCGTCCCGGCTTCACAACAGCTGCCCAATATTCGACATTACCCTTACCTTTACCCATTCGAACCTCAAGAGGCTTTTTGGTGATAGGCTTATCCGGGAATATCTTGATCCACAACTGACCTTCCCTTTTCATGTATCGGGTTGCCGCGATACGAGCCGCTTCTATCTGCCTGGATGTCAGAAAGTTTGAATCCAAAGACTTAATACCATACATCCCGTGGCTTAATTGATTGCCTCGGCCTGCATTACCTTTCATGCGACCCTTCTGAACCTTACGATATTTTGTTCTTTTCGGTTGTAACATTTTTCTTCAAATTTTTAATTACTTCCTACGGCGCATTTGCTTGCCTCGACCACCCTTGGATTGCTTTTTCGACAACCCGACAAGTGGAGAAAGCTCTCGTTTACCGTATACTTCACCTTTCATGATCCATACCTTGATCCCGATCCTACCATAAGTGGTATGGGCTTCAACCAAGGCATAATCGATATCAGCTCTGAAAGTCGATAATGGGATTCGACCATCCTTGTAATGTTCGTTACGGGCCATTTCGGCACCATTCAAACGACCACTGATCTGGATCTTGATACCTTCAGCATTCATTCTCATTGCGGCTGCAATCGCCATTTTAATGGCACGCTTGTAGGAAATCCTGTTTTCGATCTGACGAGCGACACTTGAGGCCACCAGGTGTGCATCCAATTCAGGACGCTTTATCTCAAAGATGTTCAGCTGAACCTCTTTCCCGGTTATATTCTTCAACTCTTCTTTTAGCTTATCCACTTCCTGACCACCTTTACCGATGATGATTCCCGGCCTTGCAGTGGTTATGGTAATGGTTACCAATTTTAGAGTTCGTTCGATGATAACTCGTGAGACACTGGCTTTTGACAAACGAGCATGAATATACTTCCTGATCTTATCGTCTTCGGCAAGCTTATCACCATAGTCCCGACCACCATACCAGTTCGATTCCCAACCTCTGATGATCCCGAGGCGATTTCCTATCGGATTAGTTTTTTGTCCCATTTATTAATTGCTTTCGGTATTATTGTTTTGTCCAAGCACCAAGGTGACGTGATTGGATCTCTTTCTGATTCTGTGCGCACGACCCTGGGGTGCAGTCCTGATTCGTTTTAACATGGATGCGCTGTCCACTTTTATCTCCTTGATAAACAGTTCGGCATCCTCGATATTAGCATCCTCATTCTTAGCCTGCCAGTTAGCTATTGCGGACAGCAAAAGCTTTTCGAGGCGATTCGATGCCTCTTTCTGGCTAAAACGCAAAATATTCAATGCCTGGTCAATCTTTTTCCCTCTCACAAGGTCTGCTACTAGGCGCATCTTCCTTGGCGAGGTTGGGCAATTGTTCAATTTTGCAAAAGCCAATTGTTTCTTGCTTTCCTTTAAGGCGTCTGCCATTTGCTTCTTACGACTTCCCATAGCCTCTTACTTTTTACCTTTATTTTTAGCACCGGCGTGTCCTCGGAAGGAACGCGTTGGTGAAAACTCTCCAAGTTTATGTCCAACCATGTTCTCGGTGATATATACCGGAACGAATTGGCGTCCGTTGTGTACCGCAATTGTTTGCCCTACAAAGTCAGGTGTGATCATACTGGCACGTGACCAGGTCTTGATAACCGTCTTTTTGTTAGCCTCAACGTTGGCTGCAACTTTCTTTTCTAATTTATAGTGAACGTAAGGTCCTTTCTTTAATGATCTCGCCATAATATTATTTCTTTCTACGCTCTATGATATACTTGTTACTCGCTTTAGATTTTGAACGGGTCCTGAAACCTTTGGCAGGAATACCCTTTCTCGATCTTGGGTGCCCACCTGAAGCACGACCTTCACCACCACCCATCGGGTGATCGACAGGGTTCATCGCTACAGGTCTTGTTCTCGGTCTTCGACCTAACCACCTGCTTCTTCCGGCTTTCCCGGAAACCAGGAGCTGATGATCTGAGTTAGACACAGCACCAATTGTTGCCAGGCAGCTGGTCAGGATCAACCTTGTTTCACCTGAAGGAAGCTTCACGGTACCGAATTTTCCATCCCTTGCCATAAGCTGGGCAAAGGCTCCGGCACTTCTCGCCATAACAGCACCCTGTCCCGGTCTTAACTCGATACATGAGATGATGGATCCCAGTGGGATATTTGCCAATTGCATGGCATTACCGATTTCAGGAGCAACTTTCTCACCTGAAACGATGGTCTGTCCTACCTTAAGACCGTTCTGCGCAATCACATAGCGCTTCTCACCATCCTGGTAATTGAGCAATGCGATAAAGGCTGATCGGTTCGGATCATATTCAATGGTCTTTACCTCGGCCGGTATGCCATGTTTGTTTCTTTTGAAGTCGATAACCCTGTATCGTCTCTTATGACCACCACCTTTGTAGCGCATGGTCATTTTTCCCTGACTGTTTCTACCACCGGACCTTTTTTTCGGAGCTAATAAACTTTTCTCCGGCTTATCAGTAGTGACGGCGTCATACCCGTTTACTACTCTAAATCGCTGTCCCGGTGTGATCGGTTTTAACTTTCTTACTGACATAATCGTCTAATTAAAGATTCGCGTACAAATCAATAGTTTCACCTTCCGCCAGCTGTACAATTGCTTTTTTCTTAGCATTTGTTTTACCACGTTGAATGCCCGTTTTAGTGTAACGGACTCTTCTGTCTGGACGGACATTTATTGTTCGAACCTTATCAACAGATACACCATAAGTGTCTTCCACAGCCTTCTTGATCTCGATCTTGTTGGCCTTGGTATCCACGTAAAAACTGTAGCAGTTTTTTAGTTCACTGTCCAGCGTAGCTTTTTCTGTGATAATGGGTTTAATCAAGATACTCATGATGCTCTTATTTACTCAAATTCGATTCAATTCCTTCTAGCGCGCTTTCGGTAAGGACGATTCGGTTTGCGTTCATAATTTTGTAAGTACTTAATTCTGAACTTGTTACAACCTCTGATCCTTTCAAATTACGCGAGGACAAATATACATTATTATTAAGGCCTTTCAAGACAAAGAGCGACTTTTTATTTTCAAGATCGAGTGCCTTGAGAATCGCTGTAAAATCTTTTGTCTTCGGAGCATCCAAATTGAAGTCTTCAAGTACAGTGATAGCTTTTTCATTCGCCTTCATGCTAAGTGCAGAACGACGAGCCAAACGCTTCACATTCTTGTTCAATTTGAATCCGTAGTTTCGTGGCCTCGGGCCGAAAATTCGACCACCGCCTCTGAATATTCCGGACTTGATACTACCTGCCCTTGCAGTTCCCGTACCTTTTTGCCTTTTGATCTTCCTTGTACTACCAGTAATCTCGGCACGCTCCTTGGCTTTGTGAGTCCCCTGCCTCTGATTGGCCAGGTATTGCTTCACATCCAGGTATACGGCATGCTCATTCGGCTCTATCTCGAACACCTCTTTAGACAAATCAACTTTTCGCCCGGTGTCCTTTCCTTTAATATCTAATACAGCTACCTTCATTACTTCTGAATAATTACATAAGAGTTCCTGTGACCTGGAACTGCTCCTTTAACAACAAGCAAATCCTTTTCAGGCACTACCTTAAGAACTCTTAAATTTTGAACTTTAACTGTTTCACCTCCCATTCGGCCTGCCATTCGCATTCCTTTGAATACTCTTGCAGGATAGGAAGCTGCACCGATAGATCCCGGCGCTCTTAGTCGGTTGTGCTGACCGTGAGTGGCCTGCCCGACACCTCCGAAGCCGTGACGTTTAACAACTCCTTGAAATCCTTTACCTTTCGAAGTACCTGAAACGTCAACGAATTCACCTTCAATAAAATGCTCTACCGTAACAGTATCGCCTAATTTTAACTCCTCCTCAAAACCTTTGAATTCAACGACCTTACGCTTTACAGAAGTACCGGCTTTCTTGGCATGACCCATTTCAGCCTTGACAGCACTCTTTTCTGCCTTGTCATCGAAACCAAGCTGAACGGCTTCATAACCGTCAGTATCAATGGTTCTGACTTGGGTTACAACACATGGACCAGCCTGTATGACGGTACAAGGGATATTCTTCCCATTCTCGTCAAAGATGCTAGTCATTCCGATTTTTTTTCCGATTAACCCAGACATATTATTATTATTAATTTATTCCTTTAAAAAAATTCAGGGTCAAATACGATTCAACCCTGAATTGTATTTTCCCGTTTTTCCCTCGCCCGCAGCTCAGGACATGTTTATGCTGAACTTGTTTCAGTATCTGTTCATTAAGACACTTAAACCTTATTCAGAGTTCGTTACACTTTGATCTCGACCTCCACACCACTTGGCAACTCCAGCTTCATCAAGGCATCAATCGTCTTTGATGATGAGCTGTAGATATCGAGCAATCGCTTGTAAGAGCTCAGTTGAAACTGTTCTCTCGACTTCTTGTTCACGTGAGGTGAGCGCAATACCGTAAAGATCTTCTTGTGAGTAGGTAATGGAATTGGACCGGTTACCACAGCTCCAGTGCTCTTAACGGTTTTCACGATCTTATCTGCCGATTTATCGACAAGGTTGTGATCGTATGACTTTAATTTTATTCTGATTTTCTGACTCATGTTCTAATGCTTTAAACTTCTACCGTTCCTGTGGCCGCTTTAATAACTTCTTCTGAAATATTTGTTGGGCATTCCGCATAGTGCGAGAACTCCATGGTAGAAGTTGCACGACCCGACGATAATGTCCTCAAGGCAGTTACATAACCAAACATTTCTGAAAGTGGCACGTTAGCACGTACTACTTTAGAACCTGCCCGGTCACTCATGTCGTTAACCTGCCCGCGTCTACGGTTAAGGTCACCAACTATATCACCCATGTTTTCTTCAGGTGTAAGTACTTCCAGCTTCATAATTGGTTCCATGATCACCGCTTTCGACATCTTAGCAGCACTTCGGTAACCGAGTTTAGCTGCCAATTCGAATGAAAGCTGGTCAGAGTCCACATCATGATAAGAACCATCCAAAAGCGTAATCTTCATTGAATCCATTTCATATCCGGCCAATGGTCCGTTCTTCATGGCCTCCCTGAATCCTTTTTCGACCGAGGGTATAAATTCCTTCGGAATATTTCCACCCTTAATCTCCGAGACGAATTCAAGACCCTGCTTACCTTCTTCAGTCGGCTCCATTACAAATACGATGTCTGCGAATTTACCACGTCCACCGGTTTGTTTTTTATAAACCTCACGATGCTGAGCACGTGCCGTAATGGCCTCTTTGTACTCTACCTGAGGCTGACCCTGGTTCACTTCAACCTTGAACTCGCGCCTTAATCGATCTACGATAATATCGAGATGCAGCTCACCCATTCCTGAGATTATGGTCTGTCCTGAAGCCTCATCGGTACGGACGGTGAATGTTGGATCCTCTTCGGCTAACTTTGAAAGCGCCATCCCGAGTTTATCAACATCTGCTTTGGTCTTAGGTTCAACAGCGATACCTATTACAGGATCCGGGAAATCCATAGATTCCAAAACGATCGGATGTTTCTCATCAGAGAGAGTATCTCCTGTCTTGATATCCTTGAACCCGACAGCGGCACCGATATCACCGGCTTCAATCACATTGATCGCCTCCTGCTTGTTAGAGTGCATCTGGTAAATCCTTGAAATACGCTCTTTCTTGCCAGATCTGTTATTCAGAACATAGGACCCGGCATCCAATTTACCCGAGTAAACCCTGAAGAAAGCCAAACGTCCAACGAAAGGATCTGTAGCGATCTTAAAAGCCAGGGCTGAGAAAGGCTCACTAACACTCGGCTTACGAGATACTTCGGTTTCAGTGTCCGGGTTGGTACCTACAATAGCTTCCTTATCCACAGGAGAAGGAAGGTAACGGCATACTGCATCCAACAGGAATTGTACACCTTTATTTTTAAATGCCGAACCGCAGATCATAGGGATGATAGACATATCCATCACAGCGGCTCTTAAGGCAGCATGAATCTCATCTTCAGTAATCGAATCCTCGTCTTCCATGAATTTCTCAAGAAGATTTTCATCGTACCCAGCTACCTCCTCTATGAGAAGAGCGCGGTATTCGGCAGCTTCATCTTTTAATTCATCCGGAATTTCAATAACATCGAAAGAGGCCCCCATGGCATCTTCATGCCAGATGATAGCTCTATTCTTAACCAGGTCGACGATTCCTTTGAAATCGGCCTCATCACCAATTGGTAGTACTATTGGCACTGCGTTAGAACCAAGCATGTCTTTAACCTGCTGACAAACCGCAAGGAAGTTTGATCCTTGTCTGTCCATCTTATTCACAAAGCCCATTCGCGGAACCTTGTAATTATCAGCTAGTCGCCAGTTGGTTTCAGATTGAGGCTCTACCCCGTCTACAGCACTGAACAGGAATACAAGTCCGTCCAGTACACGAAGTGAGCGGTTCACCTCAACGGTAAAGTCGACGTGACCCGGAGTATCGATTATATTAAAATGGTATGGTTTAGCATCCGGAGTGGGCTGTCCGTTTTCGGTGGGGAAGTTCCATGTACAGGTGGTTGCAGCAGAAGTAATGGTGATACCTCTCTCCTGCTCTTGCTCCATCCAATCCATAGTGGCCGCACCGTCATGAACCTCACCTATTTTATGAGAACGCCCGGTATAGTATAAGATACGCTCTGTAGTAGTGGTTTTACCGGCATCGATGTGCGCGGCAATACCTATATTACGAGTATATTTTAAGTCTCTTGCCATGGTATATTAAAATCTAAAGTGTGAGAATGCTTTGTTAGCCTCTGCCATCTTGTGTGTGTCTACACGCTTTTTAACAGCAGCTCCTTCTTCTTTTGAAGCAGCAAGAATTTCGCCAGCTAACTTCTGAGCCATAGATTTTTCATTTCGCTTTCGAGCAAAACTGATCAACCATTTCATTGCGGTTGAAATTTTGCGGTCAGGACGAATCTGCATTGGGATCTGGAAGGTTGCACCACCAACACGACGGCTGCGCACCTCAACGTGTGGCATGACATTGGACAAAGCCTCTTTCCAAATTTCAAGAGCTGTCTTTTCGTCATCATTCTTCTTTTGGTCAACGATATCGATCGCATCATAGAAGATTCTAAAGGCCACGGATTTCTTACCATCCCACATCATCATATTGACGAAGCGCGTTACCAATTGATCATTGAAACGCGGGTCTGGTAATAAAGGTCTTTTCTTTGCCTGTCTTTTTCTCATGTCTT
>JBFKFP010000071.1:0-13126 GCA_041618535.1 Flavobacteriaceae bacterium | reverse complement strand
TTGGTGAGATCAATGTTGATGTTAACAGGAATTTTACCCTGGGGATAAAAGCTGAATACTTCAATTACACAACCGATGAGCAAAACGAGGCGTGGAATTTACCAGATTTTGAAGCGTCCTTGTTTATGGATTTCCAAATAGACGAGCATTGGTTTGCGGGTGCTAGCCTCTTTTACACCGGTGAGCGTTTTGACCAGGAACAGGTTTTCGATCCGTTAAACCCTACCGCTCCTTCAACTGTTGTCCTGGAAAGCTTTTTCGATGCTAATGCACATCTTGGTTATCGAATCAATGAGCGCTGGTCGGTTTATGCCAAAGCGAATAATATTGCGAACCAGGACTATAAACGATGGTTGAATTACCAGGTTCAGGGAATTCAATTCCTGGCCGGTGCCACCTATAAGTTCGATTTTTAATATCGAATCTTTCGAGATATAGGCACCCTGTTCGGGTGCTTTTTTTATTTTTAACCATTAAAATATTGTGATGAAACTATATCTCGGCCTTGGTATCTTCCTTGTCCTTTTAGCATGCAAACCAAAAGAGCAGGTCGATCTTATCATAAAGAACGCCAATATTTATACCGTAAATGAACAATTTGACAAAGCCGCGGCCCTGGCTGTGCGTGATGGAAAATTTGTTTCAGTGGGCTCGGAAAACTCCATATTGAATGAATTTGAAGCTGCTGAAGTTATTGATCTTGAGGGTAGAACAGTGGTTCCCGGTTTTATCGATGCCCATTGTCATTTTCTCAGATTAGGGATAGATCGACAGGCAGTTGACCTCGTTGGAACAAATAGCTTTGATGAGGTTATAGAGCGTATTTTGGAGTTCCAGGATAAAAGACAGCAATCATTTATATCAGGACGAGGCTGGGACCAGAATGACTGGGAAGATAAATCCTTCCCGAAAAAGGACAGATTAGATGAATTATTCCCGGATACTCCCATTTCACTAAGCCGGATAGATGGTCATGCCATCTTGTGCAACCAGGCTGCCTTAGACCTGGGAAAGGTTACCATTGAAAGTAAGACCGATGGTGGTGAGGTCGTAATTGAAGATGGCAGGCTGACAGGGGTGCTTATAGATAACGCCGAGAACCTTGTTATGGATCACTGGCCAAAATATGGGGTTAAGGATCTTGTTACCGCCCTCAGTACGGCTGAGTCAATTTGTTTTGATTATGGGCTCACAACTGTTGATGATGCAGGATTGGACATTCATGAGATCGAGCTGATCGACAGCCTGCAGCAAGCGGGAGAACTGAAGATGCGTGTCTATGCCATGGTATCGGCCACAGAAGAGAATCTCGATCATTTCCTGAACAGGGGTATTATCAAAACCGAACGGTTGAATGTACGATCGTTCAAGTTCTATGCCGATGGCGCCCTGGGTTCACGCGGAGCGATGCTCAGAGCTCCCTATTCTGATAAACCCGGTCATCTCGGCCTTCTTGTGAACAGCATTGAAACCCTTAACTCCACGGCTGAACGTATCGCTTTATCAGAATATCAGATGAATACACACGCCATTGGTGATTCAGCCAATCATGCAGTGCTGGCCACTTATAAACGAGTCCTTGACGGACAACAGGACAGGCGATGGAGGGTGGAGCATGCCCAGGTGATCTCATCCGAGGACTTCGACCATTTCGATAATATTATACCATCTGTTCAGCCAACACATGCGACCAGCGACATGTACTGGGCAGAGGACAGGCTGGGTCCCGTTCGCGTAAAGGGGGCATATGCCTTTAAGCAACTCCTTGAAAGTTACGGCAGTGTGGCCCTGGGAACAGATTTTCCGGTTGAGTATGTTAACCCGTTTTATACCTTCTTCGCGGCTGTTGCTAGACAGGACCTCGAACAATTTCCCGAAGGAGGATACCAGATTGAGAATGCTCTTAACAGGGAGGAGGCCTTAAGAGGTATGACGATCTGGGCCGCACACTCCAATTTCGAAGAGGACGAAAAAGGAAGTATAGAAGCAGGTAAACTTGCCGATTTCATTGTGCTGGACAAAGACATCATGACAGTACCTATTCACGAGATTCCGGATATGAATGTGTTAGCTACCTTCCTTCACGGGGAAGAGGTAATGTCGAAGCTCGATTAGCTACGATCCGATTACTGTTAGCCGGGCAAGATAATCGAAATGATCCCCTTCAAGGATCAGGTCACATCCCAGTCCGCATTGCTTACATAGAGATTTTAGCGATGCAATATCAATATATAACCAGGTCATAACATCTTCAGACTCGCCCTTGTAACTCAGGTAGTATTCCAGTTCACCATAATAGATACCATGTTTCTTTAAGTTCTTTAGGTCCTTTTCAGAATACATATAGCTGACATCAGATGAATCTATGAGAATCTGGCCACCGGGCTTCAAAAGTGATTTTAGTTTGCCGAGGTACGAAGGCGCTTGTTCCATTGAATGAAAGATGCCTGTGCCATTCATAAGAGACAAAATAGTATCATATTTCCCGTTTTCCTCAAGCAGATCTCTGTGAAAGGCATTGCGGATACCTCTTAGTTTACAGACCTTGATGGAGTTGATGGAAATATCGATTGCAGTCACATCCAGCCCCCTTTTTTGTAAATGAAGGCTATGACTTCCTGCCGCGCAACCCACATCAAGGACATTTCCGAAGGAATGATCGAGGGCCTTTTGCTCGATGGCCGGCATTTCTGCATAATCCCTGAACAAATAGGGCAGCGGCAAAACGTCATTATATGAGACATGTGTAGCGGTGATAATATCTTCTGAATAATTACCGCTTTGGTAATCCAGAAGGGCTTTACCCATCAAATCCTTCATTTGTTTTCAGGTATGAATGCCAATTTATCTATTTTTACGCCATGGAAGATCGAATTCAGGAACTGCCTCAGCTGGCCAAAGATAAGCATAAGGAGAATAAAAAATTCCTGAATAAACTCAGGAGCAGGCCCCCCAAAGATTTGGATCGGACTATGCAGAAGCTGCACCATGAGGAATTCGAACAAACCGACTGTCTGCTCTGTGCGAACTGTTGTAAGACGACAGGCCCACTTTTTACCGACAGGGATATTGAGCGAATCGGGAAGGCCCTCAGGCTAAAACCGGGTGAGTTCATATCCAGATATCTCAGGATTGATGAAGACAGGGACTATGTTTTAACTGAAGTTCCCTGTGTTTTCCTGAATGATGATAACAGCTGCTCCATTTATGAAATAAGGCCCAAGGCTTGCAGGGAATTCCCCCATACAGACAGAAAAAAAATCTATCAGATCAATTCTCTGACCTTAAAGAATATTGCCATCTGCCCGGCTGCTTTCAACATTGTAGAGGAAATGAAAAAACGAATACATCTTTAGCAAGGAAACAATTATTAAGGCTTGAAAGAAAACCGGATCATGAAAAGAATAATCCTTTTATTTCTGCTCGGCTTGTTCTGGATAACTCATGGTTTTTCCCAAGATTGGATGACTAATCTTGATGTTGCAAAAAGGCTCGCCAGGGTTCAGAACAAGCTTCTTTTTGTGATGTGGGAAGAATCGATGCAATACGATTTTCCTGTGGTTTTCAGAGATGAGAATGGTGTTAGGTATCATACGGATTTGTTACGGGACGAAAGCGTTAACCAGGCATTGTGGGACTATTTTGTTCCTGTCGTTCTCTATGAAACAACTTACGATGATCTGTTCAGTGAAATGGAGAATGTCCGTTCGGATGAATACATACAAAGGTTTCAGGATGATGATATCAAGATCATGGATCCCAATGGGAATATCATAAATACCGGGTATTTTGACTACGAGCCTTTTAATATTGTAAGATTCATCAATCGCTACAGTTTAAATACCACTTTTTTAAAAGCTCAATTATCGAATTATTCCAGAAAGAGAAATTTTATCACAGCTTTTGCTTTGGGAGCCAAGTATCTGGACTTTGCCGTTTTGGTCAATACGGATGTGAGAAAAGAAATTACCGAACTAGCCGACATTTATCTTGAAGAGTCAATTCGGTTGCTTGAGAAGGAAGAAATGGAAGACAAGTTTCGGTTCATCCAGAGATTAGATCTTTTGAAACTCAAAAAAGATCTTATCCTGAACAGGCCCAGAAGTGTGTTGAGGCAATTAAAGAGGATAGATCCTGACAAAATAAATTCATCAAACGATTCGCTTTTTGCCTTCCTGTATTATTGTTCCCATATCCTACTTGAGAATGAAACCGAAGCGGCTTCATGGAAATCTTATGTTTCTTTAGTAGATTTGAAAAAAGCCGAGTTGATTTATAACATAAACAGATGATCAATTGGAATCAATAATTAACTATTTTGAAACCATCCCCTCTTTGCATCGCAGTATCATTTTGGTCGGGGGATTGACTTTTTTCTGGCTGATTGAAGGGGCTGTACCACTATTCAGGTTTAAGTACCGTAAATGGCGGCATGCAATCCCCAACCTGTTTTTCACATTAACCACTATAATTATAAATTTCGCTCTGGCCTTCTTACTTTTAAAAACGGCCGACTGGGTGGTGGCAGAGGATTTTGGATTGATAAACTGGCTGCCCGAAATGCCACTATGGCTCTATGTCTTCCTTGGTATACTACTCATGGATTTTATTGGAGCCTATCTGCCGCATTATGTTGAGCATAAAGTTAGACCGCTATGGATGATACATTTGGTACACCATACTGATCAGAAGGTTGATACAACAACTGCCAACAGGCATCATCCATTGGAAAGTGTTATACGATTTGCCTTTACTCTTTTGGGAGTAGTCGTGATCGGCACCCCCATAGGGATTGTAATGCTCTACCAGTCGATGTCACTTGTAGCGACCCAGTTCACTCATGCGAATATCCGGTTGCCGAGAAAGGTAGACGAGGTGCTGAGCTATGTTCTGGTCTCCCCTGATATGCATAAGGTCCATCATCATTTCGTTTTACCTTACACGGATTCGAATTATGGTAATATTTTTTCTGTTTGGGACCGGCTGTTCGGAACATTTATGATACTGGACCGGGACAAACTGGAATACGGGGTTGATGTATTTCCGAATGAGAAAGAGAACAGCAATATCGTTGAACTTCTGAAGCAACCCTTTCAGAAGTATAGAAAACCAACGGTTCAACCTGTTGAAGACTAAAACACACCTGCATTCTTCTGATATAAATAATAAGTTGAGCCAGGATGGAATCCTCAGACGATAAGATGGAAATTCATGGGCACAGAGGATTTAGGGGATTATACCCCGAGAATACAATCCTGGGCTTCTTAAAAGCTGCTGAATTGGGAGTTGATGTGCTGGAGATGGATATCTGTATCTCGGCAGACCGAAAGGTGGTTGTCTCACACGAACCATATATGAATCCTGAAATTTGCATCACTCCCAAAGGACATCCTGTCGAACCTGTCTCAGCCTTAAAATACAATCTTTATAAAATGAATTATAAAGAGATCAGGAAATTTGATTGCGGCACAAAATATCTTTCTTCCTATCCGCTTCAGAAGAAAATCAGGTCGGTAAAACCCTTGCTTTTTGATGTACTGGAGACCATTGAAAAGCGATTCAACAGATTAAAGTATAATATTGAAATAAAAGCAAGCCCGGCACTTGACAGGTTATTTACCCCTGAACCCGCTGAGTATTCTAAACTTGTTCTGGAGACTATCAAACCATTTAACCTTGAAGAAAGAGTGAATCTGCAGTCATTTGATCTGAGAATCCTTGAAGAGGTCCATAAGCAAAGTCCTGAAACATTAATTGCACTTCTTGTGGATGAAAAAGAGAGCATTTCTGAAAAACTCGATCTTTTGTCTTTTCGACCTCAGATCATAAGTCCTCATTTTGGATCGCTTGATAAGAATACCGTAAGTGATTTAAAGCGGGAAGGCTATAAGATCATACCCTGGACCGTTAATTCTCTCGATGATCTCAGGTTGATGATAGATCTGAAAGTTGACGCCATAATAACTGATTATCCTGATCGTTTGATGGCCCTCCTGGTTGATGCTGTTAATTAGCTGTTGAAATTTTTATTGATTGCGCTTCAGGATTTTAGCCTCTGATATTTGTGAGTTACGGCATATTGATATACTTTCGGGGCTTTATTCAAAGGAGCGCCCCTTCCAACTAAATGTTGTTTCAGAAAATCGTGATGAAAGTACGGTTAGCAGGAGTTATAATTTTTATTATCCTGGCCTTGACCAATGAGGTCTCTGCTCAGGTTCAGTCGCGCTTCGCCTCGATAACGAAGAATTACAACGTTGCGGCTAAAAGCCTGTCACATGATCTCAATTCATCGAGGGATACTCTCAAATTGAAAAGCTCAGGATTGATTCACAGGGTTTATACCGCCGGAAAAACCAGAGGTATGGTTGATGTTATTGTAAACCGGAAAAGATTTGACCTGTCACTCAGAGAGCTTTCTTTAGGCAAGCATATATTCGTGGTTCAGGACTTGAGCAGAAAGATAATCTTCCATATTTTTATCCATAACAGCGGTAATACCTATCGTGAAATCGAGGTAGGAGAATAATTAATTGTCTTGTATTTCCGGAATCTGCTGAATTATTGACAATCCGATTTATCTGACGTATATCACCGGAATTTCAAACAAGTAAAAAAGAATTGTTGCAATTTGGTTCTTTCCTCCGGTATTTTGGTATTTCATAGAATATTTTAGCCTTTTAAAAGAAGTTTACTTTAGATTTACATCGAGGGTCATTGCTATTAATTCGCGATAAATAGAGCCAACGCGTTTTTAATGAGACTCTTTCTTACCGGCTTGCTAGTCGCGGTATTCGGACTTACCGTGCAAAAATCCTTTTCACAAGAAAAATTTGCTGTCATCGAAAAGAACACCAATTTGGTGGCCAAAGATTTATTTCATGACCTGAATAGGTCACAGGACACCCTTATTTTAAGATCAAAAGGATTGATGCACAGGGTTTATGCCATCAACAGACAAAACAAAAGGGAGGTCGACGAATTTATCAATGGCGATGAGATTGAAATTCCTATTCAGTATCTCAGTTCCGGAAAACATGTTTTTGCAGTGAATTATCTTCAAAAGATCATTCTCTTCGTGGTGCGTGTTTATGATCCCAATGCCACTTATGTGGATATGCGGAAGGAGACCGATGTGGCCGTCAGGAACAACTAATCATCATAAAGTAAATAGGGAGCTCTTCTTTTTTTAAACTGATCTATACCAGCCAACCAGCTTTTTTTTATCTCATTTGCTGTGTATCCCGACTCTATCTGTTCACGAAGGATCTCGGTGCCAGCCAGTTTAGTAAAGAAGTCATTAAAGAACACTGATTTATCGGATGTGCTGTGGTAGGCCTCTACCAGCCAAAAAAGATTTATTCCCCTGAGTTCTGAATTTTCACGTAAATCCATGCCATAACAAATTTCGTCCTGATGCTTTGGAAATTTGGCCCCCTGATTAGGTTCAGGTGTGAATTGAAATTTAAAGGCATCCGGATCCAGGTAAGGGCTTCCAAAGACTTGAAATTGCATATCGGTTCCCCTGCCTGCACTCACGTTGGTACCTTCAAAAAAACACAAGCTCGGATAAAGGTTTATAGCCTTGTCGTTCGGAAGATTTGGTGAAGGTTTGATCGGGAGTTTGTAGCGCATATGCCTGTTATAGTTTTTTACTTCAATTACACTTAGACCACAGTTTATTCCTTCAGCTAACCAGCCCTCACCATTTATCATTTTTGCATATTCGCCAATTGTCATGCCATGGGTAACAGGAACCGGATGCATGCCGACAAAGCTACTGTGTTCAGTTTCCAATACAGGCCCATCCACCATAAAGCCATTAGGGTTTGGCCTGTCCAGTACGATCAGCGGAATGTCCTGTTCCGCGCAGGCCTCCATGACATAATGAAGGGTCGAGATAAAGGTATAGAAGCGTGCCCCGACGTCCTGTATATCAAAAATTACAACATCCAGCTCGTGATCATTGAAAGCCGGTTTTTTGTTCTTCCCGTATAGCGAAATGATAGGCAGCCCAGTTTTAAGGTCCAGATTGTCCTTTACGATTTCACCTGCGTCGGCTGTACCCCTGAAACCATGCTCCGGAGCAAACACCCTAACCACGTTCACTCCCCTGGATAACAAAGTGTCTACAAGATGAGTAAATCCTTGTTTATGGTCATGAAAGATGACAGAGGTTTGATTGGCTACGACACCGACTCTCCCATTCAAAGAGGGAAGGTAGGCCGACAGGCGGGAAGCGCCAACTTCAATTAATTCAGGGTTCGCTTTGATTGCGGCGTCAGGATTTTTATTTTGAACTTTATCTGTTTTGTTCTGAGCACAACATAAAAAGGTCAATAAACACAGGAAAAGTGTATTTTTGATCAGGAAAAACTTCATCGCACTATTGAAATTTGAATTCTTTATAGCAAAACGTATAATCGGCAGTAAGTCGTATAAAAGTAGTGTTTCAGCACCGATTATAAAAATTGGGATAGCGGCTATCGCTATCGGGATCATAGTGATGCTGGTAGCTATAGCGACAGGCCTGGGACTGCAGCAAAAGATCAGGGACAAGGCGGTAGCGTTCAACGGCCATCTTACAATTTCCAGTTTTGACAGTAATATTTCAGAGGAATCACTTTCACCCATATCCTCTGATCAGGAGTTCTATCCGGTATTTAAAGCAGTACCAGGCGTGACTCACATTCAGGCTGTTGCACACAAATTCGGAGTGATCAGGACGGAGACCGATTTTGAAGGAATGGTCTTAAAAGGAGTTGGACAAGATTTTAACTGGGACCTTTTTGATGAATTTATTATCGATGGGAGAAAACCAGGTTATGCAAACCAGATGAGTAATGAAGTCCTTATTCCCGCTTATCTGTCTAATCGGTTAGAATTAAAAACAGGAGATAGTTTCCAGATGTATTTCGCGAAAAACGATGTCAATCGTCCGCCGTCGATAAGGAAGTTCGATATTGTTGGAATCTACAGGTCGGGATTCCAGGAGTTAGATGAAACCTATCTGATAGGTGATCTGAAACAGGTACAGCGATTGAATCGATGGGAAGAAGACCAGGTGGGTCATTTTGAACTGTTTATATCAGACTACTCTCGTTTGGATGAAATAGCCAACGGGGTATATCAGAATACACCCTCCATTCTGAATACAGAGACCGTTGCTCAGAAATATGCGTCTATTTTTGAGTGGATAAGCATCTTTGATAAGAATATATATGGCATTATAGGGATTATGATCCTGGTGGCTGGTATAAACATGATCACCGCCCTGCTTGTTCTTATTCTTGAACGAACCCAGATGATTGGCCTGCTGAAGGCGATGGGCAGCCAGAATCGCGATATTCAGAAGATTTTTTTGATCAATGCGGCATACCTGATACTTCACGGTTTGTTCTGGGGTAATCTTATAGGAATCGGACTTTTGATTTTACAACAGCGATTTGGCTTATTTCCGCTCGATCCGGAGGTATATTACGTGACTCAGGCTCCTGTTTATTTGAACATCGGATATATCGTATTACTGAATTTAGGGACATTTTTCACTTGTTTACTGATGCTGCTTATCCCATCGCATATCATTTCAAGGATCAGTCCTGTACGGGCTATCCGGTTTGAATAAGAAGGCGTTTTAATGAAAAACAATTAAAATTCATCGCTACTCCTTACGTAAAGATTTATGTACTTTTGCACCGCAAATTAAGTCCATGAAATACGCTGAAAATATACTTGGAACAATAGGGAATACCCCTTTAGTAAAGATCAATAAGTTAACCGCCGAGCTCCCCTGCCTGGTTTTGGCTAAATACGAGACTTTCAATCCGGGAAATTCGGTAAAAGACCGCATGGCCCTGAAAATGATTGAAGATGCCGAAGCAGACGGTAGATTAAAACCGGGCGGAACCATAGTTGAAGGAACATCCGGGAATACGGGTATGGGCCTGGCATTGGCAGCCATCATTAAGGGGTATAAATGTATTTTTGTTACAACCGATAAGCAATCGAAAGAAAAAGTTGATGTTCTAAGGGCTTTAGGAGCAAGGGTAGAGGTTTGTCCAACAGACGTAGAGCCTGATGACCCGAGATCTTATTACTCCGTTTCAAAACGATTAGGAGAAGAGATAGAAGGGGCGTGGTACGTCAATCAATATGATAACCTCTCGAATCAGGTGGCGCATTACGAAAGCACAGGTCCTGAAATCTGGGAGCAGACCGATGGCAGGGTCACTCATTTTGTAGTGGGAGTAGGAACAGGGGGAACTATTTCCGGGGTTGGTAAATTCCTTAAGGAACAAAATCCTGATATCAAGGTATGGGGAGTGGACACCTATGGCAGCGTTTTTAAGAAATATCACGAGACAGGAATTTTTGACAAGAACGAGATCTATCCCTATGTTACCGAGGGAATTGGTGAAGATATCCTCCCGGCAAATGTGGATTTCGAATTAATTGACGGTTTTACCAAGGTAACCGACAGGGACGCAGCAGTTTATACCCGGCGTCTGGCAAGAGAAGAAGGAATGTTCCTGGGAAATTCTGCCGGGGCCGCTATAAAAGGGGTACTTCAATTAAAAGAACACTTCAACGAGAACGATGTGGTTGTCGTCCTTTTCCATGATCATGGTACACGATATGTTGGAAAAATTTTTAACGACGATTGGATGCGGGAAAAGGGTTTTATAGATTAAACTGCCCGGCACTCTAACAGAACCAGCATTAGTTTTCCTTTATTTAGAAAATTCTTACAAAACAATTAAAAATGTAGTCTTGGTATTACATATTTTAAGGACGTCCAAAAAAAAGTTCGCCAATTGTTTGGTCGTTAATACATTTTGTCTGATCTTCGACGAAATACACGTTTTTTACGACGAAATGCACAGAAAACCCAAATCTGTTAACCGCTATGAAAGTGCAACAATTTACGCTGGTACCTTATTCCTGGAGAGATGACCTAGATAAAATTACCATTCCTGCAAATTTGTTTTTAATGTTTGTCTCGCCTCAGTTTTCTGAGAAAGAGGAAGTATTGAAACAAATAAATATCAAATTTCCGGAGGCCACAGTAATAGGATGCTCCACAGCAGGTGAGATCTCCGATGTGCATGTCAACGATTACAGCATATCGTTAACCGCAGTACAGCTTGAAAAAACCGGGCATGCATTGGAACTGGTGGAGGTTAAGGATATGAAATATAGCTACAGGGCCGGGCAGGAATTGGCATCTAAACTCAAAAAGCCCGATCTGCAGCATTTGCTGGTCTTAAGTGATGGATTGAATGTGAATGGAGGAGATCTGGTATCGGGTTTGAAAAATGTACTTCCCGATGTCAGTATAACGGGCGGACTTGCAGCAGATGGCCCCGATTTTAAGAGCACCTTTCTTATCGCCAATGATAAAATTGAAGTGAACCGTATTTTGGGATTAGGGTTTTATGGCAAGGATCTCAAAGTTGGATATAGTTCGAAGGGGGGATGGGACAGTTTTGGAATTGAACGTCTTGTAACCCGATCACATAAAAACATACTTTATGAACTCGACGGCCAGCCAGCCCTGCAGATATATAAATCATTTCTTGGAGAGGAAGCAAAGAATCTGCCGAGTGCTGCTTTGCTTTTCCCTCTTAAAATGAGAGATAATGAGACCGATAAACCCTTGGTTCGCACCGTGCTCGGGGTTAATGAGGAGGAACAGAGTATGACCTTTGCCGGTAATATTCATCAGGGATCATATGTCAGACTGATGAAAGCCAATATAGACCGCCTGATAAACGGCGCTGAGAATTCGGCCAAATCTGCGACAGAGATCGTTAAGGAATCTGCTGATCTCGCCATCCTGATCAGTTGCGTCGGTAGAAGACTCGTCCTTAAACAGCTCATAGAAGAGGAGGTTGAGGTAGTCCGCGATGTTATCGGGAATAATCCAAAAATAACCGGATTCTACAGTTACGGAGAAATAGCTCCTCATGGTGAATTTTCACCATGCGAATTGCATAATCAGTCCATGACCATAACCACCCTCACTGAATGTTAAAGGACGAAAGACATAGACTTCTCAAGCGACAGCTCAAAAAGGCCGGGATTCAGCATCAGGATCTTGACAGACTGGCATCTTTTTTTGAAATGGTCAATGATGCCTATCACAGTTTTGACAGGGATATTTCCCGGCTTGAGACCATCCTGGAAGAGAGCTCCAAAGAACTGTTCAAGGCGAATCAAACCTTGCTGAATGAAAACGAGACAGCCAAATCACGTCTTAAAACCATTGTCAATACGGTTCATGACGTGCTCTTTCAAACCGACATACAAGGAAATTTCATATACCTGAACAAGGCCTGGTACGAATTGACAGGGCTTTCATGGAAGAGATCGATTGGAAAAAATTACCGCAGTCTGATGACGGGCATGAACCATCATGAAAAACGCCGCATAAATAAATTCCTTGCCGAACGCAGGAGAAATTACAAAACCGTCTTTAAATATTTCAAGCCGAATAAGGAGGTAAAATGGATTGAATTAAATATGTCGTTGACATTGGATAGCACGGGAAATCCTACCGGTACCATTGGAACGATGAGTGATGTGACCACGCTGAAAGAAACAGAGATTGAGCTTCATAAAGCGAGTCTGGCCAAGGATGAATTCTTGTCTACCATGTCACATGAGATCCGGACTCCGCTGAATGCGGTTATCGGGTTGACCAATATACTCCTTATGGACGATCATCTTCCACAGCAGGTAGAAAACCTTCAGGCTCTGAAGTATTCGGGCGAACATCTGCTCGGTTTGATCAACAACATTCTGGATCTTAATAAAATGCAATCTGGGCATGTGAATTACGTAGAGGCCGAATTCGATTTCAGAGACCTGTTGTTTGAATTGGAAGCGAATTTTAAACATATAGCAAAAGATAAATCCCTGGTATTCAGAATAGCAAGGGATACAGGCATTCCCGACAAACTTCTGGGAGACCGTATGATGGTAACCCAGGTTATTAAGAATTTGCTTGGTAATGCTTTTAAGTTTACCGACCATGGTTTGGTTGAACTAAAAATTGAGAACAAAAAGATCGAAAATGACTCGATCAGCCTCAGGTTCACTGTTTCGGATACCGGAATAGGTATAC
>JBFKFP010000070.1:0-13337 GCA_041618535.1 Flavobacteriaceae bacterium | reverse complement strand
TTTGGCATTCGTGAGTGCGGTATAATTCGTATTCTCCTATTTAATGCCATCATTCTTGGGAAAATGTTCCTGTGCAAAAGAAAATGCGAGGGACAGGAACACAGATACTACTAAATATGTTCTCTTCATATAAAACGGTTAGATAAATGAGGCCTAAAGATACATTTTCAGGCCCCCTGATTTTTAGCCTTAAGATTAATTTAACGTTTTGAGGCCTTCTGACTTTTGAAGTAATTAACAAGGAGGGCTACCACGTAGCTATAGCTCTTGATGCCATCTGGCTGACTGTTTGCTTTAAGAAAGGTATTAAAAGTCTCTTTAAAGACCGGTTCAAGTGGATTTTGATAAGACATCCAAAACAGCCGTTCCTCTTCATAGTTTTTCAGAATACCTTCGTTCAGAAGGGCGAGTTTCTTATCGAACAAAGCTTCTTCCCTCCTGGCAATCTCAAACAGGCAGTGCTTAAGGGCGAAAATATTTGCCGAATATTTGAAATAGGGATCTTCGTTCGAATCGGCGGCCAGGAAACCGATGAAATTGGCTTCATTTTCTGCAGCATAGCCTATCTGATGCGCCTGTTCGTGACAGGCTGTAACAGGATATTTATGCAAAGGGATAATGCCATCTATCTGAGCTTCATGGGTGAATGGATTAAGGTAACCGCTAAATCCCATATAGGTGAGCGGAATACTGTACAGTGAACGTTTCAGGCTGAGGGGTTCAGGGTTTAAGAAAGGGAATTTATTTATCAGACTATGGTATCCCTCGGAACTTTTTTGAAGTAATTCACTCTTACCATATGGCATGGTTATTTTTAGAGTGCTATCTGCCACCAGTCCTTCATGCAACCGGTTCGACCTGTTTATAAGCATATCTGTGACCTTAATTAGTTCCTCTGTGGTGTAATCGACTTCCAGGTTCATCGACTTGTGCAGAGGTAAACGGTAATAGTTTAAGCCCCAGAACAGGTGAAAGGCAAAGTAGAGGAGTGAAATGGCTGCCAGGACCTCAGTGAGCACAGATTTTGTTTCCCTGATAAACCGCCATCGGTTCAGTACAACCCATCTTATCAGGTAGATACCAGCCAGTGTATACATTATATCTCCAACAGAAAATGGTATCCATCCGAAGACATAGCGCATGGCTGATGATAACCAATTGTAAAAGCCTGTGCTGTAGACCGATTCTACCCATTCGGGAAAAATACCCAGGGTTTTTACCAGTATAATCTGTGGAATCAGGCTCCAGGCCAGGGCTGTTTTTGTCTTCGGTCTCACCGATCAAAAATACATATTTGTTTTTACTTGATGGCAGCTATTGGTTACCTTTGTATTACTAAAAACTAACCATATGAGTACTGCAATAAAAGCCCTGGAACCCAAGGAAATCTGGACTAACTTCGCTGAGATAAATGCGATTCCGCGAGCCTCAAAAAAAGAGGAAAAGATCATTTCGTACATGATGGAATTTGGTAAAGGATTAGGCCTAGAAACCTTCAAAGACAAAGTTGGCAATGTCATCATCCGTAAACCAGCCACTCCCGGAATGGAGGACAGAAAAACCGTCGTCCTTCAGTCGCATCTCGACATGGTTCATCAAAAGAATTCAGAAACTGACTTCGACTTTGAGACCGAAGGTATAAAGATGATTGTGGAAGATGACTGGGTTAAAGCGAAAGGCACGACCCTGGGGGCAGATAACGGACTTGGGGTTGCAACGATCATGGCTGTTCTCCAGAGCGACTCAATTTCCCATCCAGCATTAGAAGCCTTGTTTACCATAGATGAGGAAACAGGCATGTCCGGTGCCAAAGGCCTTGAAGGCGGAATTCTGACAGGGGAAATCCTGTTAAACCTGGACACAGAAGAAGATGATGAAATAGGTGTAGGATGCGCCGGCGGGGTAGATGTTACTGCCAGGCGATTTTATATCGAGGAGCAAACACCGGAGTATTCAATCGGTTTTAAGATTTCGGTGAAAGGACTTAAGGGAGGACATAGTGGCATGGATATCCACAAAGGCCTTGGCAATGCCAACAAGATCATGAACAGGTTGCTTTATCACTGTTTCAGACCTTTCGGGATGCGAATTTCAGAAATTGAGGGCGGCGGCTTGAGAAATGCCATACCCCGGGAAAGTACGGCCTGGATTGTGGTAGAGGATGATCATGCTGATGAGTTTCGTGCCGAATTTGATAAACGAGCAGCAGAGATCAAATCGGAATTCCGATCGCTTGAACCTGAACTTATTATTGAAATTACCCGCATTGTGCCCAAGGAAAAAGTGATGACAGTCTCAACGCAGGAAGGCCTTATAAAAGCCCTGTATGCTGCACATAATGGCGTTTTTCGGATGAGCCCGGATATTCCTGACCTGGTTGAAACCTCAAATAATTTGGCAAGGGTCTCTGTTCAGCATGGGCAGATCAAGGTGAGTTGCCTGACGCGATCATCTGTGGAATCGTCAAAATTGGATCTGGCTCACCAATTGAAGGCAACCTTTGAGCTGGCAGGTTGTGATGTTGAATTCTCACATGATTATCCGGGATGGACCCCAAATATGGATTCCGCGATATTAAAGGTCATGGTTGATCTTTACCAGAAAATCAATGGTGATCAACCACATGTTGCGGCCTGTCATGCAGGACTTGAATGCGGGATCCTGGGAACAAATTATCCGGGAATGGACATGGTTAGCTTCGGTCCGAATATTCTTGGAGCCCATTCGCCCGATGAAAGGGCACAGATATCTTCGGTAAGGAAGTTCTGGGTATTTGTGAAAGAGATTTTAAAAAATATTCCGAAGTCATAAAAAAAGCAGCCGGATGGCTGCTTTTTTTTATTCTGCTCTGGAAATCATCTGTATGATATAAATTATATCGGTATCGGGAGGAATTGTAGGCGGCGCGCCTTGTTTTCCATATGCAAGATGAGAGGGTAGGCGGAAGTAATACTTATCTCCTAAGCTCATCATGCCGACAGCTTCTTTGAATCCTGGAATCATTCGGGCATCAGGACTGAGGGTCATGGTCAATTCTCCGTAGAAGCCCCTTTTTTCTTTGTTTTGGCTGTAAATACCGAATAACTGTTCCAATTCCTTTGAGCTCGATCCGAACAACCGTCCATTGGTGAAATAACCGTCATAGTGAACTTTTACACTTTCACCTTGTTTTGGCTTCTCCCCATCACCTTTTTCGATCAGGAAGTAACTTAAGCCCGAAGCTGTTTGAGAGGCTTTACCCTGATATTCATTGAGAAGATTAACTACCTCAGCGGCTGCCTGTTGTGCTTTAGCCTCCGCTTCCTTTTGTTCGGCTTCTGCCTTTTTCTGTAATTCTTCAGCATAGGCCTTCTGCCGTTCCTCAAGTTTTGGCAGCTCGGTCTCCCAGGTTTTTTGAGCATCAAATTTTCTGGCGTCAAAACCCTGTCTTATGATATTGATTTCCTTAATATAGACGTCTTCAACTGGTTTGTTGGCTGAATTCACCTCGACATTGGAAATGGAATCCTGGATTTCAAGTCCCATTACCACTTCTCCGAAAACGGTATGTAAACCGTCTAACCAAGGAGTTTCCTTTTCGGTAATAAAGAATTGAGAACCCGTGGTGCCAGGGCCTCTGTTTGCCATCGATAGGATACCTGCTTTATCATGCTTCAGAGTTTCATCGAATTCTTCACCATACTGAAATCCCGCGCTGCCACGTCCATTTCCAAGCGGACAACCGCCCTGTATCATGAAATCATCCATAACACGATGAAAAATCAGGCCATTATAAAATTTTTTCCCTTTGAATTCATCTGAAGCCATCGGATGATTGCCTTCAGCCAGGGCCACGAAACTGGCCACGGTAACAGGTGTCTTTTCAAAGGTCAGGTTTGCCACCATTGTACCTTTGCTCGTAACGATTTCAGCGAATAAGCCATCACCGAGTTCAGGATATTTAGGATTGTCACAAGAGGTTGATGACAGCAATAAAATTGTGGATAACAGGAAAAAGATGTTCTTCATTTTTTTCATGGTAATTGTTTAGTTCGAATCTTTCGGAGTAATGGAATTCACGGTTACACGGCAGATAAGCGGCACATTAGTCCCTATGCGATTTTCATCACCATAATAGCCATATGCCATCTGTGACGGGAAGAGGAAGGTTACCGTCTCCCCGGCCTTCATAAGCTTAAGTCCTTCGCGAAGCCCGGTAAATAGTTCTTCCTTGTCCATGGTGTAGTTCTGAGTGTTGACCTCGTCTTTTGAGTAGATCAACTGACCCCTTAGGTCTTTTACATCATAATTGTAATTGACCAGGTCACCAAATCCGGGTGTGAGTGAATCATTTTCAATTTTAATGTTGTAATAGTACCAAAATCCGTTTTCGGAAGGTATAAAATCGATTTCGGGCTGGCTATCCATTATATTATTGATAAGCGCCTCCTCGCGTTCGTTAAGTTGAATGTTTCTTTCAGCCGATTTCTTGATAAAAGACCCTGTTCGCTGGCTTACAGGATAGCGGGCCTCTGGCGATTTACACCCTGATACGGCTGTAAATAGGAGAATTAATACTAAGTATTTCATGATTTGAGGTCATCTTTATAGATTGGCAATATACTAATAAATTCTTCAACTGTCTGTTCTAATGACTTCTCGCTTCTTCCTCCGGCCGCATTTATATGGCCTCCTCCATTAAAATGTTTCCTGGCAAATTTATTCACATCAAAGCCAAATTTGGACCTGAGTGAAATCTTCACAATACCTTCCTGCCGGTGTTCAATAAAGATAAGCGCGAATTTTACTCCCTCTACCGAAAGACCATAATTGACCACTCCTTCTGTATCTCCTTTTTTGAAATTATAGCGGTCCAGTTCGTCCTGGGAAAGTGTAATGTAAGCTGTGCTCAATTCAGGAATGACCTGGAGATTATTAAGGGCTTGTCCTAGAAGTTGAAGCCTGCTGTAGGACTGGTTATCATAAATATTAATATGTATGTCGGCATTCTGTGCCCCTTTATCAATCAGGTCTGCGATAACCCGGTGGGTCGTGCTGGTGGTAGAGGCGAATCTGAAGGATCCGGTATCGGTCATTATCCCTGCATAAAGACATGATGCGATCTCAGGAGTTATGGCATCTGTGTCTCCCATCATCTCAAGGAAATGATAAATCATCTGGCAGGTAGAACATATTGAGGGATCAGAGTACATAAACCGGGCATGTGAATCCGGTTGCTGGTGATGATCAATCATGACCATGGTTTTGTTTGACGATCTTAATGGTTCCTGCATCTCACCAGTCCTTGATAATTCATTGAAATCGAGCGTAAAGATCAGATCGGATTCATTGATCTTCCTCAATGCAGCTCCATTGAGATATTCATATATCATTACTTCCTCATTACCTGGCATCCATTTGAGGAACTGCGGATAGTCGTTCGGTGCTATTACAACGACCTCATGCCCCTTAGCGGTTAGGTAATGACAGAGCCCGAGAGAGGATCCCATGGCATCACCATCTGGATTTTTATGAGGAACGATCACGATCTTTTTTGGAGACGATAAAATCGTTTTCAACTGGGCAATATCGGATGTATTCATAGGGTGCGAAGATACAATTTTTTTAAAGTTGGGCAGACTTGTTTTTCGGAAGTAAATGGTTATTTTTGCAGCCAATTTAAAACAAACACATGGCAACAAATAGAACTTTTACCATGATTAAGCCGGATGCTGTTGAAAAAGGGCATATCGGTGCGATTCTGGGGAAAATCACCGCTGCAGGTTTCAGGATCGTAGCGATGAAATTAACTCAAATGACAAAAGATGACGCCCAGGCTTTTTATGCCATCCACAAGGATCGTCCGTTTTTTGGCGAATTAGTTGAATATATGACCCGGGGACCTATCGTGGCTGCTATCCTTGAGAAGGAGAATGCGGTTGAGGATTTCAGAACACTTATCGGAGCTACCAATCCGGCGGAGGCTGCAGAGGGAACCATCCGCAAACTGTATGCAGTTTCAATTGGAGAAAACGCCATTCATGGCAGCGATAGCGACGAGAATGCCGCTATTGAAGGTGATTTCCATTTTGCGGGCAGGGAGATGTTCTAACTTGATAATCAATTATTTAGAATAGAAATACAAGCGGGAATCGAAAGTTTTCCGCTTTTTTTGTTCCCAAAACTTTAATGAAATAAGCTAATTCCCTCTATTTAACACCTGATTTCCTGTAAACATAATAAAGTATAGCCTAAACCATGCCCTTTTGATCTAGGACATGGTTATCCATTAATATGTGAAACTATTTAATCAACTATATTTTATTATGAAAGCGAAATTACTTTCGAAGGTTTTGATCCTCTTTCTCTCTTTCTGGGCAGGCCTCAAACGACCTGTGTAAAAATTCAGATTTAATTTTTTGCAGTGATTCCAAAGGAGGAACTACTAAAGGATCAACCTGGCATGACCAGGCCTTTTGTAGAACTTAAAGAACCGCTCAATGGGCATGATATGAGTTTGCCGGTGCAGCTGACCTGCTAAGCGCAAGTTCTTGTGATAGTGCCGCCTTTGATACCAAAATTTCAGTTTATTCCGGGAGCTTTGATGATCGAATCCGCTGATTTTACAGGGAAAGTTCTCAAAGTTTAATTTAATTGACCTTCAGAATCCAAAATATCGCAAACAGTTGAATTCACAGATGACTAACGGTCTTTATCTGGTCAGGCTGAGCTCGTATCAGCATAATTCCGCTAAAAGATTTGTAGTGAACCTATGATATGGTGGCTGACCAACTAACGAGAACCACCGGTCAAGCCGGTGGTTTTTTCCCATATTTTCAGAGAACAGGTAACTTACTGCATAATCTTTAAGTATTCGAAATATCAAATGTGTATTTCAAATGTAAAAGTTATTGGAAGCCAGGTCAATACGCAGAGTCACGTATTTTTATCTCAATACAACTGTTTTTATCAGCGGCCGGCCCAGGGCCTCATTCATGATCTCAATGATCTTGGTCTTTCCGTAGCTAAGTTCTTCCCTCAACACCGATGAGCTGAGATGGACATAAAGGATTTCGCCCCTAAGCTCAACTGAGGTAGTATATCTGTTTACACCCTGACCCATAATACTCTCCCAGGCATGTATTACATCAATTTTGTCAAGCCCTTTCTGAAGGCGGTTTTCATCAACGAAGGCTTTTAGCGCTTCATCCAATTTCATATGATCGTACTGTCTCTTACTCATTCGTCCAGATTGATAGGTTCATAGGGCGTGTAAGCATAAATCAAGCCTCTTTCATTCTCGATCTTTAATGTCTGACCATCAGCCTGAATAACGGTTTCACTATAATTAACTTCCCGGTCTGAGTAGTAAATTTTCAGTCTTCCATTCTCTGTCCTGAGGATAAATGGAGTCTCGTGGTTGGTCACATTGTATTTGCCGTTGAGAGTCGGACTTACTTTTTTCCGGAAGCCTACCGAGTCGTTGATCAATTCAAAATAATCGATATTTGAACTGTAGCTGTAGCTTTTTAAAAGGTCTCCTCCCTGATAAACCTCTGAGATCTCCCAGTAACCCTCAAGATTTTCCTTCATGCTCTCCGGGTTAGGATGGCAGGCCATGATGATGAGAGCAATAATTGCAAAAGCCTTATGCCAACCTGTTTTCATCCTGCCTGAGATTAAAGAATTTATAGCTTTGATGTACTTTTTGGACGGCGGCCTCAGTTCGTTCAGGATGAGTGTCACTGATAAAAAGCTGTCCAAATTGTTCCTCATCTACTAAGTTAATGATTTGTGCAACCCGATGTTCGTCAAGTTTATCAAAAATATCATCCAGCAAGAGGATTGGACTCATATTGTTTTGCGCCTTGAGAAAATCGAATTGGGCCAGTTTCAGCGCGATCAGAAAAGATTTTTGCTGACCCTGACTTCCGAATTTTTTCACGGGATAACCCGACATTCTAAACAGAAGATCATCTTTATGAATTCCGGCGCCGGTATATTGAACTATCCGGTCCCGTTTATGGTTGGCCTGAAGCAAAGCCAGAAATTCTTCCTCCAGTAAATTACTCCTGTATATCAGCTCAACCTTTTCGTTCCCACCGCTAATCGATTCGTAACGCCTTTCAAAGATGGGTTTAAAGTGCTCGACAAAATCTATCCGAGCCCGGTGTAACGGGATGCCCAGTTTAACCAACTGATGGTCGTAGGTCTCAAGCTGATCCTTATTGAATGTGTTGTTCAGAGCGAAATATTTCAGCAATGCATTCCTTTGAGAAACAACCTGGTTGTAATCGATCAGGTTTTTAAGGTAATCGTTGTTCCCCTGAGAAATGATACTGTCCATAAAACGCCTCCGCACGTCACTGCCCTCAAGGATCAGGTCACGATCTGATGGCGAGATGATCACGAGCGGAATGAACCCTATATGATCACTGAATCGATCATAAAGCTTACCATTTCTCTTTATATGCTTTTTCTGGCCCTTTTTGAAAGAGATCATTATTTGTTCCTCTTTCTCATCCTTTTCATAGAGTCCGTCGATAACAAAAAAATCGCTTTCATGACGTATATTCTGAGATGAAATCGGATTAAAATAACTCTTTCCATAGGAAAGATGGTAAATGGCGTCGAGAACATTGGTCTTCCCTATCCCGTTAGGACCTACGAAGCAATTGATCTTGGCGTCAAACTCGAAGGATTGAGTGTCAAAATTCTTATAATTGATCAAGGATAGCTTTTTTAAGAACATGCTATGTCAAGAAATAGAAAAAAAGGGCGTGAATCCTGTATAAATGGGCTGCAAATTATTGAAAAATAACAAATAAATTGGCTTTTTATTACCAATAAAAATTATATTTTTGCCCCGCAATAATTCCAAATAAAATGGCGACTTACAAGAAAAGAGGCTACAAACCAAAGACGAAGGCTGAACGTCAGGACGCGATCGAGGAACAATCGAAAACCGCAGAGGTTTTCAATACCCTTGATGAGAGCGCTTCGAAGACGGAGCAATGGGTTATAAAGAACCAGAAGTTCATTTTTGGAGTTATCGGAGTTGTGGCCGTTGTTGTTCTAGGTTATTTGGGTTACAGCAAGTTTATCCAGGAACCTAAGGAAATAGAGGCCAGGAACGACATGTTCAGTGCACAACAGTTCTTTGACCAGGCGGTGAATGGTGTTGAGAAGGACTCCCTTTACACCCTGTCTTTAAATGGGAGTGAAGGTCAGTTCGGAATGCTGGATATCATTTCTAACCACGGAAGTACCAAAGCCGGAAACCTGGCAAATTACTATGCAGGAATGGCGTATCTCAACCTGAAGGACTATGAAAACGCTATAAAATTCTTAAGCGATTTCAATAGTGATGATGATATTCTTTCACCGTTGGCGCAGGGTGGGATCGGAGATGCCTTTATGCAGTTGAATCAGCCGGAAGATGCCCTGGATTATTATATCAAGGCCTTCCAGAAGTCGGACAACGAATTTACCACTCCAAAGTTTTTATACAAGGCAGGCATTGTTGCATCTCAACTGGGCAAGAACAAGGAAGCTCTAAAATACTTTCAAAGGATCAAAGACGATTTTGCCAATAGCACTGAAGCCGGCAATGTTGATGTGTTTATTGGTAAGGCAAAGGCAGCTTCCAATTAGGCACCATGGCTACTGCGAACACCAATCTCTCGGAATACGATAAGTCATCTCTTCCTGATGCTGCAGATTTCTCATTCGGCCTGGTAGTTTCCGAATGGAACAAAACGATTACCGACTCACTCTTTGAGGGCGCTTACAATGCGCTGGTTGACTGTGGAGTAGATCCGGCGAAGATCGACCGGCTGGACGTTCCCGGGAGCTTTGAATTGATTTACGGCTGTAGCCGGATGCAGGAGCAGGGCTACGATGCACTTATAGCTATAGGCAGTGTGATACAGGGTGAGACAAGGCACTTCGAATTCGTGTGCCAGGCGGTATCACATGGTATCAAAGATCTTAATGTTCATGGACGTGTTCCTGTCGTTTTTTGTGTTCTTACCGACGATAATCTGCAACAGGCCCGGGACCGGTCTGGCGGTAAGCATGGAAACAAGGGAGTGGAAGCGGCCATAGCAGCCATCAAAATGGCAGCAATTAAAAGGGCTAAGAACGCCTGAATATTTCATAATCGAGCTTGTTAACAAATTTTAAGTTATGCCCCGCGGCATTCTTTTTGATTTTGAGTATTTTTGAGTGGCAAGATTATCATGGGAATATTTAAATTACGCAAGAACAAAAGATTTGATTATCAACCTCGTTATTATCAGAAGGAGGGAAGCGGAAGTCCTTTTGAAATAAAACGTAAATTAGATGATTACAGGACCACTGCAGGTAATCCTGGTGGACTTAAAACACGTTTTAGCAGTGCGATGGATGACTTCAAAAGCAACCCGAACAGGGATGTCAACAAACGAGTTCTGCTTATCATCGCCATTTTAATCCTGATCTTCTTGTTCATTATAGATTTTGATCTATCCATATTCTTCCAATAAACAATGGCAGATATCATTCAACTTTTGCCTGACCATGTAGCGAATCAAATTGCAGCTGGGGAGGTTGTGCAACGTCCTGCTTCGGTGGTAAAGGAACTGATGGAAAATGCTATTGATGCTTCTGCCTCTCAAATCAGATTGATCGTTAAGGATGCCGGGAAGACCTTGATCCAGATCGTTGACAACGGAATCGGGATGAGCACAACAGATGCCAGGTTAAGCCTGGAACGCCATGCCACTTCGAAGATTCGATCTGCGGACGATCTGTTTAACATTCAAACCAAAGGCTTCAGGGGAGAAGCACTGGCAAGTATTGCCGCCATTGCCCACCTCGAGATGAAAACCAGGCGGGATGATGATGAAGTGGGAACAGAGCTTATCGTTGAAGGAAGCAAGGTATTATCACAGGAGGCAACAGTCTGCCCAAAAGGAACATCGGTTTCGGTAAAAAACCTGTTTTATAATGTTCCGGCAAGGCGAAATTTTTTAAAATCTGACCAGGTCGAGCTCAGACATATTATTGATGAATTTCATCGTGTGGCCCTGGCTCATCCCAATATTGAATTCTGCTTGCATCATAATGAATCTGAATTGTTTAATCTGCCGGTTTCAAAAGTCAGGCAACGCATCGTGAATATATTTGGAGGCAAGACCAATGAAAAACTGGTCCCTGTTAAAGAGTCAACAGAGCTTGTCAAGATCGATGGATTTGTAGGCAAGCCCCAATTTTCCAAAAAAACCAGGGGCGAGCAGTTTTTCTTCGTGAATAACAGATTTATCCGGAGTCCCTATCTAAACCATGCCGTGAACGCCGGTTTCGAAGGTTTGCTTAAAGAGGGTTATCATGCCAGTTATTTCATTTTTTTAGAAGTTGATCCTCATTCCATTGATGTGAATATTCATCCCACCAAAACCGAGATCAAATTTGAGGACGAACATTCCATTTACGCTATCCTCAGATCCTCGGTAAGGCACAGCCTTGGTCAATTCAGCATTTCTCCTGTTCTCGATTTTGAGCGTGACGCATCATTGGAGACCCCCTACAGCTTCAAGGATAAACAGGCTTATCCGCCCAAGATAGAAGTAGACAGGACCTATAATCCCTTTCAGTCTAAAGACGAATCTTCAGGCAGGCAGTCCTTTCAAAAAACGGTGCCAGCTCAGTGGGAAAGCTTGTATGTTGGATTGAAGTCGGAAAACGGGCCTGGTAATGAGAGTGAGGAGGCCGGTATGAGTTTTGAAAGTGATGCCGGAACGGGCTCCATGTTTGACGAGAAGGATACTAAGCTTGAATTAAGAACGTTTCAAATACAAAATAAATTCATCGTTAAAGCGATAAAATCGGGTCTGCTTGTGATCAATCAAAACCGGGCTCATCAAAGAGTTTTGTATGAGGCCTACCTCGAGAGGATAACTATTAATGAGGGGGTAAGACAAGAGCTGCTTTTCCCCAAGGTGATACAGTTTAATTCCAATGAGATCACCATTCTCGAAGAGATGATCCCGCAATTGATACAGGCCGGATTCGGATTGGAAGTTATCAACGGGGATGAGTTGCATATTTCCGGACTGCCTGTTGAGATGAATGAGGATCAGGTTGAACCTGTCCTTCAGCAGCTGATCAGGGATTCGGAAGACCAGGTGCCTGGAAGAAATTTCAGTTTAAGTGACCTGGTGGCAAAGTCGCTCGCGTCGGCCCTGGCAATAAAATCAGGTAAAAAACTTTCTTTAGATGAGCAGGAATACCTTGTTGATAAACTCTTCTCATGCAAAGAACCAAATGTTTCACCCTTCAACACCTGCACCTTTATCACCGTTAGTGTTGACGATCTAGAAAAGAAATTTAATTAGATGATCAGATTAACCAATACTGTCAAGCACTTGTTAATTATAAATGTCCTGATGTTTGTCGGAACATTGACCATTGGAAACGGACAGCTATTCTTTCAATATTTCGCCCTTTATTTTCCGAAAAATGATTTGTTTCAACCCTGGCAGATCCTAACCCATATTTTCATGCATGGCGGACTTTTCCATATTTTCTTCAATATGTTCGCCCTCTGGATGTTCGGAACGGCTGTTGAACAGATATTCGGGAGCAAAAAATTCATTATTTTCTACATTTTATCAGGATTGGGAGCGGCTACCCTTCAGCTGGCATTCATGTATTTTCAGTTTAATTCCAACCTCGACGTTTTGCTTGCAGAAGGGCTTAATAAGACCGAGATACTGAATATCCTGAACCAGGGTCGTTACAATACACGCTGGGAAGCAATTCTGGGAGATGTAAAACTCGGTGAATTTGTTCGTTCCTTCAATACCACCATGGTTGGAGCCTCGGGAGCAATAATGGGAGTGCTTGTGGCATTTGGTATGTTGTTTCCAAACAGCAAGTTGATGCTTATCTTCCTGCCCATTCCTATAAAGGCAAAGTATTTTATTCCCGGGATAATTATCCTTGATTTGATCTCTGCTCTCACCGGGCAATCGTTCTTTAGTCCTAGCAACACGGCTTACATCGCCCACGTGGGAGGAGCGTTAACCGGATTCCTGTTGATGTATTTCTGGAAAAAGAATCAGTTTGACAAATATCGCTGGAATTAGATGACCAGTCTTACTCAAGACATACGGAATAAATTAGGGCGGCTAACTGCCTTTGAAAAAATCATTCTGATAAACGTAGTGGTTTATATCTTAGGTTGGTTAATCTGGCGAATTCAGGGATTCCCCCGCCCCGATAGCCTGAGCTGGTTGTTGCTGCCAAAGGAATTCGGAGCATTCATCCTCAGACCGTGGTCTTTGATAACATACGGGTTCGCCCATTTCGGATTT
>JBFKFP010000069.1:0-13380 GCA_041618535.1 Flavobacteriaceae bacterium | reverse complement strand
TTGTTTTCAAAATATGCCCTGACCTTTTCAAAAGCCGCATGCTGTTCTTCCGTCAGCTTCTTCGTTCCTGTTGGCTCCTCCTCTACATCTACCAACCTCCCGGTTTCAAGATACTCCTCTTCAAAAATACCCTTATCGATAAGAGCCCTCACCTGGCCGGAAGCAGAATCTGATCGCCTGACCAGCTCTGGCACCTTCACCAGGCCGTCCTTTCTTTTGTTAAGGGTAAAATAGGTAAGCAGCAAATCACGCTGTTTCGGAGCCCTGCCCATTTTATCCATCAATTCGCTAAGAGCTGCCTCATCTCTATATTTACCTGATATTTTTACGAATCGGGTAAGCTTAGGCCTGTATTTCTCATATAGCTCTTCTTTTACTGAGATCAGTTCCTTGTCGAGCAGACCTTTAAGCACCGGAAGGATATTTTTTTTATCGAGAATCTGAGAAACATCCTCGGCTTTGATACTTTGCTGATGACGCAGTGCCTCCATAACCAGGAATTCGGGATCAGTCCAGCCCGATTCATCCATTTCTTTCAACTCATTCATGCTCACGATAGTCTCACTTTCGAGAAGGAAAACACTTGGGAGCGCCGCTCTAAGCACCTCGCCCATGGTACACATATAATAGGTTGAGATCCAGTGAAACAACTTGAACTGCGTTGATGTGATGACAGGGCGATCATCCAGAATATCATAGATTTCCTTGGCATCATACGCATGTGGAGGACTATCATGAAGGTGATGAACTACAGCCGTGTATATCTTCGATTTGCCAAATGGAACCGCCACCCTGACTCCAGGTTCCAACCGGCTCGATTCCTCCGGGGAAATGCTGTACGTGAAGAGCTTTTCGAGGGGAATTGGCAATATGACATCAACAAACCGAGACACAGTATAAAGGTAAAGGGTTTATACCTATAAATCCATGAGGAGGTAATTGGTTTGTTAACAAATGGAATAGGTACTATTCTTCCCTGATCCAGTACTGGGTAGCATACAGAAAGGCTATATAACCACGTACCTGCAATACATCAGGATCGTCTGTAAGCGCCAGCCTGCAACGGAATATCTTGCCATGTTCGGGATCAAAAATAGTCCCTTTTCTGTAGTATTTTCCATCGGGCTCCATATTCTTGATCAGTTCAAGGCCCAGCACCGGCTTGTTCTTTTCATCTCCCCTGCATTTTTCGCACAGGGCATCTCTATCCTGAGGATTCAGGATCTCAACAATTTTACCAAAAACCTTTCCGTTCCTCTCATAGATCTCAACGATTGACTTTTCCTCCCCGGTGACCCCGTCAACCGTTCTCCATTTGCCCAGCACACCCTGAGCCTGGATTCCACATATCAGGAAGAAAAACATCAAAGTGATAATGTTCTTATTCATCTGGTTGCGATTTTTGCCGCAATTTATGGATGGAAATGTTCAACTCAAATCCCAATAACAAAATATTAGCATTCAACCAGAGGTAGAACAACAGGATCAACAAAGCGCCTATAGAGCCGTAAAGCTCATTATATTTCGAGAAATTCTCAATGTAAAGCCCAAACAGGTAAGAGGTTAGCAAAATAAGGATCGTTGTAAGCAATGCCCCTATGGAAAAGAACCTCGAATGTCTGCCTTCCTTGGTTCCGAAGTAATAAAGTGTCGCGGTTGCCAGGTAGATCATAATCACGAAAAAACCATATTTTCCCAATGTTATCCCTGTCTTTTCCTGATCGCTGTCTATATAACCCAGATCCCTGAGGTTTTCCACCACATATATCTCGAAATAACCGAGAACACCAACGGTTACTATTACCAAGATCGCAAGAATAATGGCTACACCCATGGCATACAAATATTGTTTTACAACATTTCTTGTCAATTGGTCATGATAGGAATGTTCAAATCCCGAAAATACTGCGCTAACCCCATTGGCCATAAGGATAAGAGAGAGCAGAAAAACAGTTGAGAGCAACCTTCCGCTATTGCTCTGATTGATGTTCTCAAAAATATTCTCATTGAAGAACTCGGATGTTTGAGGGGGCAGAAACGAGTCCAGGAATACCAGGAAATCATTCTGGAAATTGTCGAAAGGTATAAAGGGGATTATTATTATTATGAAAAGCAGGAAAGGAAAAATTGCGGTAAAGAAACTGAAGGCAATGGCACTGGCACGCGTGGTAAGTGCTCCTTCTACAATTCCTATAAGATACATCTGAAGCAGGTCAAAAAGGGAAAGTCCTTCAAAACCCGGTAGTTTCACCGACTTCAATAGCCTGACCACCCATTTTATTACCGGAATCTGCTCTAATTTGTCATCTTCTTCAGTAGACATATCAAACCGCTTTAAGGCTAAGATCCATGTTATTGACAGAATGTGTTAGGGCGCCAGAGGAGATGTAATCAACCCCGCACTCGGCGTAATTACGAATAGTATGCTCATTGATGCCACCTGAGGACTCCGTGAGTGTATTTTTGCCAATCATGGCTACAGCTTTCCTTGTGTCTTTATAATCGAAATTATCAAGCAGAATCCTGTAAATCCCATCAGAGCTGAGAATCGTTGATACCTCTTCAAGGTTTCTGGCCTCCACAATGATTTTAAGATCGCGGCCGGTTTCCCTGAGATATGCCTTTGTCAAGTTGATGGCTTTGGTAATTCCACCTGCAAAATCGATATGATTGTCCTTGAGCATGATCATATCATAAAGGGCGAAACGGTGGTTCTCACCTCCTCCTATCTTTACAGCCCATTTTTCCAGGGCCCGTATTCCAGGAGTGGTTTTACGTGTATCCAAGATCTTGGTCCCGGTTCCCTCGAGAAGATCAACATAGGAACGGGTTTTTGTTGCAATAGCACTCATTCGCTGCATCGCATTCAAAACAAGGCGTTCTGCCTTCAATATGCTTTGCGAGGATCCTTCAACATAAAAGGCTACATCACCATATGCCACCTCTTCTCCGTCCTCGATCAGCACTTCCATCCTTAAACCGGGATCAACCTTGTTGAATACCCGCTCTGCGAATTCCACTCCGGCGATTATACCCTCATCCTTTACCAGTAATTTTGCCTTGCCCAGAGCCGTTTGCGGGATACAGGCCAATGAACTGTGGTCGCCATCACCAACATCCTCTCTTATGGCGTTTTCGATGATGATGTTCAGTTCTTTTTCGAATTGGGCCTTGCTGATCATAATCCATTTTTTTAGTCCACACGAAATTAGAGTATTTTTTGTAAACTCGATTTGAAGATTTCCTCAAATGACGCCCTGTAGCCTGATTTTACATGATCTCAGCCTGGGATGATGGTTGATCGAGTTGAATCTGGGCCGGGGATTCATCATTTTTTCAGAAGCGGTAAACATAATGAATTGATTAATCCACGAGCTAAGAGGAAGACCGATATTCAGATTTTTTTCTGGATTGTAAACATACTTCCCCATTTGGTATTATCCCGTCCGGACTATAAAAATTGGGTGGAAACATTCTTTCCTTATCAGACTTGACTCCACAGGTCATTTTGTTTTCGGTGCCTTATATCGAAATGGCAAATATTGTAAATTTAAGGGGCAGATGCAGATCTGGAAAGCCGATTTACATATTCTTCTTAGTACAAATTAGCCTGGAGCCTTGTAGTATTTTCCTGTTCTCTTTAATATTTTTATTATTGTAACCGCTATGCAAGTTAACCTAAAGTCATATGTTGCAGGATCGATGTTGTTGGATAACATCTGACTTTTAGACTGGAATTTTGATCGGATGAAAGCGTTGGCAGGCACAATTTTCAATAGGCCGGAATATGGTGATTAAAATAATATTAGTTGGTAAGACAGATCGTTCGGAAATCGCATCGTTATTTGATGATTACCTCGGTAGGCTGAAGCACTACACCCGACTGGAGGTCATTGTCATACCTGACCTGAAAAACCGAAAATCCCTGAGCGATGATCAGCAAAAAACCGAAGAAGGCCGCCTGATCCTCAAACAAATCGGAAATTCAGATGCAATTGTGCTGCTGGATGAATGCGGACAGATGATGAGTTCAACTGAATTTGCCTCCTACCTTCAAAAAAAGATGAATGGGGGTATTCGTCAGCTGGTCTTCATTATTGGAGGCCCATTTGGGTTTTCAGATGAGGTATATGCCATAGCCAGGGAAAAGTTTTCTCTGTCGAAATTGACATTCTCCCACCAGATGGTTAGGGTGTTCTTCGCTGAACAGCTTTATCGGGCATTTACCATTCTTAGGGGGGAATCCTATCATCACCGTTAAAAAACAATAATTCTGTGAATTGGGAAGCTCTTAGATTAGATCATTATCATCAGGGGGCAGATCATCAATGGATAAAAGAAATATCTTCAAGGCTTTCCGTTAATCTTAAAATCAAATTCCTCAGGAATTTTTCAAATTGGTCAGAAGAGAATTTTAAGGATAAACCGAACGAATAAGTTGTGCGTCCACATATTTAGCCTCTTCATAATTATGTTCTCTTCAGGCATTCTGACGGCATCTGTTACGATTGGTAATCTAACCTAATGCTTTTTTTACTAAATTTAAACAACTAACCAAACTTCAGGAATGAGGTTTTTAAACTTATTCTCATGAAATCTAATTTATTAGCAGTAATTATTGGAACAGCGGCACTTTTTGGTCTTGGTGCTCTTATTTACCTTGTTATCTTCAGCGATCAAAGCATGCACATGACGGAAAGCGGAATCGGAGTTTCAAAAGACCCGATCGATCTTCCAATCATCATTTTGATGGAGGTGCTCTATGCTACCTTATTGACCCTTATCAGCAGATGGGGTAAAATCTCAAGTTTTGGGTCTGGTGCAAAAGCAGGATTGATAACTGGATTGATCATTGGGCTTTGTTTTGGATTAGACCTTTATGCCACAACCACGATCACTACCTTTTCCGGAGTTATCTTCTGGGGGTTGACCTACGCATTTCGCTATGCGGTTGCCGGAGGCCTCATCGGATGGGTGCTGGGACGAGAGGCAGGAGAGACATCATAGATTTAACTGACAATTGAAAAAGGGGCGAATGCCCCTTTTCTTTCAATTCAACCAATATATTAACAGGATCAATGTGTCCTGAAAACCTGCTTGCGCTTGTCAAGCTGTTTAACCAATTCACGTATAGTCTCTTTCACGGCCATCTCATAATTCTTTTCTTTGGAGGTGGCAAAGATTCTGGGACCAGGTAAACTTAACTCCATTTTACAAATACATCCATTACCCTTGGGATCATGTTCATGTTCAAAACGCACATCGGCGGTAATTACGAATTCGTACTTCTTACTGATCTTTTGTAATTTACCTGAAACATACTCATTTAGTGCTTCACTGATGTCCATACGAACATACTCAATATTAATAGTCATATGCAGTGTTTTTACTTATACTTTAAGTTAAATATACTTTTCTGAACAGGGAAAATTGATGATTATTATCATGAATTCAAAAAAAAATTGAACCTAATTATTCGGCTTACCTTTGCATCCGAAAAAAAAGAGGAAAATGAAACTGGTATTCGCCACTCAAAACTTGAACAAGCTAAAAGAAGTCCAGGCTCTGATGCCACAGGGGATTGAATTGCTAAGCCTGGCGCAGATAGGTTGCCATGCTGAACTTCCTGAGACCAGGGATTCCATCGAAGGAAATGCTATTCAGAAAGCAGAATTCGTATATGAAAATTTCGGGTTTAACTGTTTTGCCGATGATACCGGGTTAGAAGTGTTCGCGTTGAATGGTGAACCCGGGGTATATTCTGCTCGTTATGCCGGTGTTGAGGCCGATGCGGACGCCAACATGGAAAAACTCCTCAATGCCCTCTGGCATGAGGATAACCGGAAGGCCCAGTTCATAACGGTGATCGCACTGATCATCAATGGCGAGTTAAGGAAGTTTTCCGGTATTTGCAAAGGTGAAATCCTAATTTCAAGACAGGGGGAAAAAGGCTTTGGCTACGACCCGATTTTCAAACCGGAGGGTTTCGACCTGAGTTTTGCCCAAATGGATTTAAAGGATAAAAATAATATCAGTCATCGGGGCAGAAGCATCAGGCAATTGGTCGAATTTTTGGGAAATCTGCTATGATTCCCAAGAAATACCTGTAATTTACCTGTTAATATTACGTCAAAATTATTGGCAAGTGCCTGTTAAAACGGTTTACTTTAGTAATTTTGAAATCATAAATTTCTACATGAAAAAATTGCTGTTCCTTATTTTTTGCTTGTTTGCGATGCAATTTATCGTGGCCCAGGAGGACACCAGAGTTAAGGGACGTGTGATTCGTGCAGGGACAGACCTGGCCCTGGAAAATGTGAATATCGTTAACCTGAACCAGGTTGTTGGTACGGCTACCAATGCTGATGGTGAATTTGAAATCAGGGCTAAAGCCAATGATACACTTCACCTGTCTTACCTTGGTTACAAATCGATCAGGGTGCGAGTGACGAACGACTGGCTCAGATACCAGAACGCTACCACAATCGAAATGACAGAACTGGCCCTGGCCCTGGAAGAGGTCGTGATCAACCAGCTGAAGCTAACAGGATACCTGGAAGTTGACATCAAACAAGTTCCTGTTAACAGAACTATCCGATATAGTATCTCCGGATTGCCTACCACGGGTTATGAGGGAGGATCGAGAGCGGTGGGTTCGGTCAGCAAGGTATTGGGAGCCTTGTTCAACCCTGCAGATTTCCTTCATAAGGTCTTCGGCAAGAAACCGAATGAGCTCCGAAAACTGCGGAAGATGAAACAGGATGATGAGATCCGCAATCTTCTTTCAACGCGTTTTGATCGTGAAATGCTAACCGCCCTTCTGCAGGTAGATCGGGTTGACCTCGATCTTATAGTGAGCGAATGCAATTACTCAAAGGAATTTATAAGGACAGCCAACGATCTTCAGATCCTTGATGCCATCAGTGAATGTTACGAAGAATACAAGGTATTGAGTCGAAATAAAAATAGGCTGTAATCACTTTCTAGAATGAATGGCAACCCTGTTGCCTTCAGAATCCACGAACAAACCCATATAACCAACATCCGGAGAAATTTGCGTCTTGGCTTGTAATACCTTCCCTCCGGCAGCTTCTACCCTGTTTATCTCCTCATCTACATCCTCCGAGGAAAAATATATAAGTACACCGGCTCTCTCGCTTGGTTCATAGGCCTCATGCTGAATTAATGATCCAGATGCACCTATTTTATCCTCCGCGAAAGGAAACCAGCCCATGAGTACTCCATTGAAATCCTGGACCTGGATCTCTATTTTGAATACAGACTCATAAAAGGTTCTGGCCCTGGCCATATCAGTAACAGGAATTTCAAACCAGCCTACCATGTTTTGATTTGTCTTTCTCATGATTCCATAACTTTTTTCAAATTGGATAATCCTTCATCAAAATCCTTCCGAACGGCCTTTTCCATGTTGAAGAAGAGCATGAAAATGTTAATAGGAAATTTGTTTCTCCCACTGAATCCCCATGTTAAATTAGTTTTGCCATCTTTATCCTTCAGGCGGAAGTAACCATCAGACTCCGATTTCCATGGCTTAAAAAAACGCAGTTCTGTGATTATACTCTCGTTCTCTGTTAAATGCTTCAACTCCTGCTCCCCTTCTCCTACAGCCTTGTTGCCCGACCATTTCGATACAAAACCGATTTCTCCATCTGTCCCTGAATGTTCTTGCTTCATATCAGGATCCTTTTTTTTCCAGGGTGACCATTCGTCCTGGTTTTTAAGGTACTTTAGATAATCATAAACCTTCGCAACAGGTGCATCGATCATTATGCTGCGATTAACGTCAAATCTCTTAGGGGCAAACAAGCCGAGGATAATAATCAGGGCGACAAAAATTGCTAAAATGTAAATAAAGGTCATAGTCTTGAACTAAATTCCTGAGGGAATATAAGGCCTTCCCCTGCCGACTTCAAAAATTTCCTCAAAGCTGAAAAGGCAGGCTGCCCAGCTAAGGTTCTAATCCGGTAAAAATCACCAAGCGTAGGGCAGAAATCATGAAAAAACCTGAGGACAGTAGTATGGTTTTATTAAAGTTACGAAAATTTCAAATGGAGTTGTGATATCTTTTCAAAATCTGATCAATACTTTTTATCGATTTCTTACACCATTCTAATTTCAGGTCGAACTTTTCTCCATTACTCAAACCCCAGTCCAAATCACTTTTCCTAAGCCGGTCTGTCACAGATTGAAGGATTATAGCAGCTGATACCGAAATATTCAGACTTTCGGTGAAACCGTGCATCGGAATGGTTAAAAAAGCATCAGAACTTTCAAGAATTTCGGGGGATAGACCCTCTGCTTCCTTCCCGAAGAAAAAACAGGAAGGCTTGTTGATGTTGAAGTTGTTTAAGTGGCATTCATCATGATGAGGCGTTGTTGCCACCACCTGGTAACCCAAATTCTTGATATATTCAACACAATCGACTGCTGAGGAATGTTTGATAACGTTAACCCATTTCTGTGCCCCCATCGCGATCTCACCATCGATTCGATCCGAATACTTTTCATCTATCATGTGAACATCCTGGATACCGAAGATATCGCAACTTCTAAGGACGGCACTGGTATTGTGAAGTTGATAAATGTCTTCAATGGCAACGGTAAAATGCCTGGTCCGTTCAGAGAGCACCTCTTCGAAACGTCTTAAACGACGATCGGTAAGGTAAGTTTCAAGATGGGATAGAAGTTCTTTCTCAGTTGCCTTCATAGGAGGTTCAAATTAAGGAATTTGACTGAAAATCCGACTTTGTAAGCGGAATAAGAATCGCTATTTTAGGGGAATGAAACGATTGGTAGTTTTGACAGGAGCCGGGATGAGTGCCGAGAGCGGCTTAAGGACTTTTCGCGATGAGGACGGCCTTTGGGAAGGTCATGACGTAACCCAGGTGGCCTCACCAGAAGGATTCAGCAGAGACCCTGAGATGGTTTTAGACTTTTATAATCAAAGACGGCGCCAGCTTTTAAAGGTAAGCCCTAACCAGGCTCATCGCGATCTTGCAGAACTTGAATCTCATTTCGATGTAACCATAGTCACCCAGAATGTCGACGATCTTCACGAACGTGCCGGCAGCAGCAATGTAATTCATCTTCATGGCGAATTGTTCAAGGTAAGAAGTGTTTATGATGAATTCGATGTTCGTGAATGGCGAAAAGACCTCCTTGTAGGCGACCTCTGCGACAAGGGCTACCAGCTTCGTCCCCATATCGTTTGGTTTGGCGAAGCAGTCCCGATGATTCCCAAGGCGATCTCAGTCTGTGAGCGAGCTGACATCATGCTGATCATTGGAACATCTCTACAGGTTTATCCTGCCGCGAGCCTGATGCATTATGCTCCAAGCCAAATCCCGTTATTCTACGTAGATCCCAGGCCAGCCATAGAAAGTCGGGGAATGCTTGAAGTACTTCCTTACAAGGCAACCGAAGGCATGGCACGGCTAAAAGATCGCTTAATTCATAATTAGGTTGAAACACACCTTTAACATAAAAAGACTTCTTCTATATTGGCTGCTTAGCTATGGAATCGCTCTTCCTGCTTATTACCTGCTATATGAAATCCTGCCAAACGGATATGTGTTCGGGATGTTATTCAGAATGCACCTCTATCATTACCAGTATCCTGAACAATATATCGCAATTCCATGTTTTTTCTTTGGACTACTGGCTACAAGATGGGCAGATAATCTTGCCCGGGCCGGGCTGTATGCAAAATTGCTTTGGGCGGCTCTGATCATAAGTCTGACAATCCTGGTAAGCTCACCCTTTGGAGGGATTCTCTGGAAATGGCATGATATGCAAGCTGGGTATTTTCCGGAAAACTGGCCTTTAATCCTGCTCGGGAAGGGAAGTTTAATGGGGCTTCAGTTTGGTTGGCTTGTCATTGCCATATCCTTCCCTTACAATATTTTCGGTATTTGCCTGGCTTATTTGGTCATGAGACGGGTAAGTTCCATGTACCGGACCTGACGACCTAGTTGTATTCTTCAATTCGATCCAGCGACTCATAAATTCAGTGCTCCTAAGGCTTTGATGCCAGAAAATCTCGCTCAGTTTATTGGTCTTTCGAATCACTCTTAATTCAGAAAAGGCTTTTTCAATTCTTTCCGTCAACAACTCTTGATGAATTGAACGGTTAAAATGTGTATTGATAAGATTGAATCCCTCCTCCCGTATTTGTTCCCACATCGATTTATCTTCATAAAGACGCACCGCCAACTCAACAAAATCCTTAGCATTGTCTGCTGTTAGACCGGGTCGGGCCGCGCCTATCTCGAATCCATCCAGCCCGGCTGGCATGGTGACAAAGGGTAATCCGTTTAACATAGCATCCATCAGCTTTCCCTTCAATCCCGCTCCAAATCGCAGCGGTGCCAGCAAAACACGTGATTCCTGAAGTGCTTCGGCAGATCTCTCTACATGTCCCATCATCAGGAAGCCCCCGGCCTTATCATGAAGGCGACTCCATTCCTGACCCATATAGGACCCATAGATCCTGATCTCTGCTTCAGGAATAGACCGCCTGATCTCAGGCCAGATCTCATATTTCAGGTATTTAACAGAATCCTGGTTCGGTGGATGTTTGAAATTGCCAATGGTCACAAATCCTCCACGTTGATCAAATCCTGGCAACGATCTGCAATAAGCCTGATCACAGAGGTCAGTTAAAAGTGGGAAATAGTGTAGCTGGCCAGTTTTAAAACTGAATTGATCCCTCAAAAATTCAATTTCAGAAGTGGAGATAATAAGATTCAGGTCGGAACGATATAAAGACGCGATCTCACGCTTCATCACATCATTTAAGTCAATGGTCCCGGGGTTTTTATTCTCTAAGGAGATTTCAATTTCACGACCTTTACGCAAACCGTGAAGATCTTCTGTGTTCAGTATTCGCAGCGCATCCGGACAGTATTTCCTAACCCTCCAACTGAACTGTTCTTCGGCCATAAAACGATCGAAAATAACAACATCAGGCCTCAACTCTTTTATGAATTCATCGAAACCCGGATCGTTGACCTTGATATGGCGACCATGCACCTCTGATATTTCAAGATTTGCAGAGTAGACAGACGGCTTTGCCGTGCAGGCAAAGGTGATATTCCTGGAGATCGGTTTCAAGGCCCTGATCAAGTCCATCATATGAGCACCTGCTGCAGAAGCATCAGGCTCTGGCCATACAAGGGCGATAATCAGGGTGTTTAACATATTATCTTAGTTTGGCCGGTTATTCAGGCTGTATTTCATTCTGGCCCGATCTGCCCATTCCACAAGAGCCTGGATCTGTTCATCACTTAAATTAGCCTCCCTATGAATCCATGTGTAGGAATTTAAGGGCATGTGTCGTTCCTTAACCTCTTCGATAAGTTCCTCTAGTTTGTGATCCTTCTTTTTATCGGAATAGGTGGTCCATTCAGAGACATTGAATTCCTCCTTAGCCTCCCTGATATGATTGGCGATCCAATAATTTACGGGTGTAATACTATTATACCAGGGATAGCGGGTTCGGTCACTATGGCAGTCGAAGCAGGCTGTCTTTAGTGTTTGGTGAACGTCATCAGGTGGATTAGTGTCGCTGATAAAAGCGTCTGTGGTAGCCAGATCACCGTCATTTCTGTCAGGTCCGAAGAATTGTGAAATAATAAAAGCAGCAAAAAGGACAAGCAGAATTTTCTTAATGATCTTCATGTTGATTGGAATTGATTTCATGTTTAAAAGTAGGAAAATTAAGCAGGATTTCATTCATCTTAACATGGAATTAAAGCTTTATATCTCAAACTCGACAGGAATAAAACAGAGATCGGCCAAAGCTGGTTTCGAATTTAAAAAACAGGGTTCTTAAGTGCATCATCCCTATCAAATGGTTATCTTTGAACTTTAAAAATTCCGAGCCTATGACGCTTACCAACCTCAATGCTATTTCACCGATCGATGGGCGCTATCGTGATAAGGTGGAAGCATTTTCAAAGTATTTTTCAGAGGAGGCCCTGATTAAGTACAGGGTCCTTGTGGAGATTGAATACTTTATCTCTTTATGCGAAATCCCACTCCCTCAACTGGAAGATGTCGATCCCGATTGCTTTGGCGAATTGCGTTCGGTTTACGAGGATTTCAACCATGAGGATGCAGCAGCCATTAAAAACATTGAGAAGGTTACCAACCACGATGTAAAGGCGGTTGAATATTTTATCAAAGATAAATTTGAGTCGCTCGGATTATCGGATCACAAGGAATTTATCCACTTCGGATTAACATCTCAGGATATAAACAACACGGCCATCCCGCTAAGTATAAAGGATGCCATGAATGATGTTTATGTGCCCGAATATTACAAATTGCTGGAAAAATTATCTGAACTGGCTTTGGGCTGGAGCGATGTAGCCATGCTGGCACGGACTCACGGTCAACCTGCTTCACCAACCAGGTTGGGGAAAGAAATCGAGGTGTTCGTGGTTCGTATGAAAGAACAATTCAATCTCCTGAACGATATCCCCAGCGCCGCTAAATTCGGGGGAGCTACCGGGAATTTTAATGCCCATAAGGTGGCCTATCCCGAGATAGACTGGAAGGCTTTTGGCGGACAGTTCGTGCAGGAAAAGCTTGGCCTTCAACATTCATTTCCAACCACACAGATTGAGCACTACGACCATCTGGCAGCCTTATTTGATTGTCTTAAACGGATAAATACCATTATCATTGACCTGGACCGAGATATCTGGACCTACGTATCCATGGAATATTTCAAACAAAAGATCAACAAGGGGGAAGTAGGCAGTTCCGCCATGCCGCATAAGGTGAATCCGATAGACTTTGAGAACAGTGAAGGAAACCTGGGCATAGCCAATGCCATTTTCGAACATCTGTCCAGAAAACTGCCTGTATCCCGCCTACAGCGGGATCTGACAGACAGCACCGTGCTGCGGAATGTAGGCGTTCCCTTTGCTCATACTATTATCGGCTTCAAATCGACAGTTAAAGGTCTGGACAAATTGTTGCTGAACCAGGAAAAATTTAAGCATGACCTCGATCATAACTGGGCCGTGATAGCCGAAGCTATTCAAACCATTCTTAGACGAGAAGGCTATCCCAATCCCTATGAAGCCCTAAAGGGATTGACACGCACAAATGTTCATATTACTGAAGATTCAATAAAGGAATTTATAGACACCCTGAATGTTGATAATGCTATAAAGGAGGAATTGAAAAGCATTACACCAACCAATTATACCGGAATTTGATGAGCGACAGCAGCGCCTTGATCGGGACCGCGGTTTTTATCCTTTTTTTTCTTGTTACAGGGATTCTCGGGATACTTGATAATCCTGTAACGAAATTGGTGCTGTTCGGGGGCTTTCTGATCCTTCTTGG
>JBFKFP010000068.1:0-13709 GCA_041618535.1 Flavobacteriaceae bacterium | reverse complement strand
TATCTACCTGGAAAGAATCCGTTGTAAATGAAACCGCTGTGCTTCCACTTTCTATAAACTGGTTATTGTAGACCTCAATAATTCCAGCATCGGTATATCCGATCACAATATCAAGGTCTGCATCTGCATCTGCGTGAAACTGCGCTATACTAATAGCACCAGGACCCGCATTCGCCGGTGCACCTACATCTATGGTCTGTTCGGCTAAATAACCACCACTCCCTGTTCCTTCATACCATACTACACGATCTGTAGCACCGTCATTTCCATAAACCACCAGAACGATATCCAAAATGGTGTCATTGTTCAGATCGGCTGTCGTCACCTGGCCCGCCCCGTCTACAGTTGTTGATATGGCCGGTTGAAGCGTAAAGTTACCTGAACCGTCATTCTGATACCAGACTAGACTATCACCTGTATAAGATGTAGCCAGGATATCTGCTCCGTTTGAACCATCCCAATCAACAACATGAACACCGGCTACTGCACCGAGGGATTTTACGGGAGTCTGAAGCGTGAAAGTTCCATTTCCATTGTTCATATATATTTCAAGCGTATTACCGGCGAATGTACCGATAACGATATCCATATATTTATCGCCATCATTCATAAGATCACCAGAGGCGATCACATAAGGATTGGTTCCGGTAGGTACGGTATTTATAGTAACTTCAGGACCGAAAGTATATTCCGGCTGCGCCAATACCGCGATGGAAATCAAGAAAATAAAAGATGATAGAAGTAGAGTTTTTTTCATGCGTTAAGTTTTATTTTGTTTAAAAATAGGAATTTATTTAAGACTCCCCACCATGTCTTCCGGTTTTACCCACTTATCATATTCTTCCTCAGTGACATAGCCGGTATTAACAGCTTCCTCCCGAAGGGTTGTCCCGTTTTGATGGGCAAGGTTCGCGATTTCAGCTGCTTTGTAATATCCTATCTTGGTGTTCAATGCTGTAACAAGCATTAGGGAGTTATTGAGCAATTTATTTATAACATTCATATTAGGTTGAATACCTGCTGCGCAATTGACATCAAAACTCACACAGGCATCCCCGATTAGCCTTGCTGAACTCAGCACATTTGCAGCCATCATCGGTTTAAAGACATTCAATTCATAGTGCCCCTGGGTCCCGCCAACAGTAACAGCCACATCATTACCCATGACCTGGGCACATACCATGGTGAGCGCCTCACATTGGGTAGGATTGACTTTCCCCGGCATTATGGAGCTTCCCGGTTCATTGGCCGGCAGTATCAGTTCTCCGATACCACTTCGCGGACCTGATGCCATCATCCTGATATCATTCGCAATTTTATTTAAAGAGACCGCTATTTGTTTTAAAGCACCATGCGTTTCAACCAGAGCGTCGTGAGCTGCCAGTGCCTCAAATTTATTTTCTGCAGTCGTAAAAGGGAGCCCTGAGAACTCGGCGATAAATTCGGCCACTCGTTTGGCGTATCCTTTGGGTGTATTTAAACCCGTTCCGACTGCCGTTCCCCCCAAAGCCAACTCGCCAAGATGAGGAAGAGTATTCCTTAAAGCCTTCAACCCGTGGTCCAGTTGTGATACATAACCCGAGAACTCCTGACCCAGTGTTAACGGAGTGGCGTCCATAAGATGGGTTCTCCCGATTTTAACGATCGATTTGAAGGCGTCCGTTTTTTCCTTAAGGGTATTTCTTAATTGCTCAACGCCCGGAATGGTATTTTCAATAATCATTTTGTAGGCAGCGATATGCATCCCGGTGGGAAAGGTATCATTCGACGACTGCGACTTGTTGACATCATCATTAGGCTGAATAGTCTTTTCTCCTTCACCGATCACTTTCCCGGCCAATTGATGTGCCCTGTTCGCAATCACCTCATTAACATTCATATTGCTTTGGGTACCGGAACCGGTTTGCCAGATTACAAGAGGGAACTGCTCGTCATGCTTGCCTGCAAGAATCTCATCGCAGACCTGGGCTATAAGATCGCGTTTCTCGATTGGAAGTACACCCAGCTCACAGTTAGTATAAGCCGCGGCCTTTTTCAGTATGGCAAATCCGTAGATGATCTCCAGCGGCATTGAAGCAGGCTGGCCAATTTTAAAATTGTTTCTTGATCTTTCGGTTTGAGCACCCCATAATTTATCGGAGGGCACCTTAACTTCACCCATGGTATCTTTTTCGATCCTGTATGCCATAACTCGACGTATTTTCGGGTACAAAATTACGACATTTGAAGGTTCTCACGGCAGGCAATACTATATTTCACTCAGAAAAATCACCTTAAATTATTAAAAGTCATCTGTTGATAAAACTCAATTTGAGTATTGGAAAACTACTTTGCTTGATGTATCTTTGTGCCGATTATAAAACGAAGCATATGTTTGAATTTGATCAATACCTTGGTTTTCTTGCATTTTTAACGGTTCTCACCATCGGGTTCTGGTTGATGATCTTCCTGATCTTGTTCGTAATCCCTTACTGGATCGGAGGCTCATTCATGGAGCGCATGAAGGAAAAACGTGAAGAACGTAAAGCTAAGCGCGAGGCATTGAATGGCTGATTCAAAAACAACTTATAAAAAAAAAGGAAGCAAATTTTGCTTCCTTTTTTTATTTGGTCATTTTCTTTTATCCCTCAAATTCAAAGTCTTCGTCCCCGCCATTCCTCTGGCCGCGATCCCTTTGTTTCTTCTGATTGAACCTGTAGGTGAAAGACAGATTGTATGATCGTACCCTCCATTGAAATTCGTTGTCTGAAATGAAGGTTGGTGTAAAGGACTCGCTTTGCCTTCTTCTTGTATTAAAAAGATCACTTACCCGGAGGGCCAGGGAACCATTGTTCTTTAACAAATCCTTACTGAAGGCCAGATCTACAGAGAAAATTCCTTTATTCCTCGATTGTGCAGTTTCACTCGGGCCCCTGTAAAAGAAACGGGTCTGCCAGTCAATTTCGGCTGGTAAAGTATATTTGGCGTTCAGCCGTGCAAACCAGCTCAGGTTTTCAGCATCGAAATTCTGACCGGCAAAGTCTCCTTTAGTTATAGCCTGGAATAAATTAAAGTTTGCATTCAGGTTAAATTTCCTGCTTGGACGGTAAGTTGCAGTAACCTCTCCACCATATCGCTCATTGGTTGCCAGGTTCACCGGAGTACGAATTATCACAGGAACTTCGGTTCCGCCGACGTCGACGGTCTCTCCCGAATCAAGGCTGATGAAGGTGAACACATCGGTGGCTCTCTGATAATAAACGGAACCATTAAGGGTTAACTTTCCAAGTCGCCTTAAATAGCCAAGGTCAAAGGCATCAGACAGGCTGGGGTCCAGATCAGGGTTACCCTGGAAAAGATTGGTGGCGCTACTTCGGGAAGGAAAGGGGTTGATAAAATATGATCTTGGTCTTCGAATCCTCCTGTTATATCCCAAAGTAATACTTTCATCTTCACTTATTTCCAGCCCGAGGTTAACGGTTGGAAAAAACTGGGTGTAAGCCTTCTTTTCAAAATCGCCGCTGGTTACCTGATTGATGGTAATCCTTGTATTTTCCAGCCTTAAACCGAGCAAATAAGAAAATTTACCTCCAAGCTTATTTCCGTATTGGGTGTAAAATGCATTAACATCCTGGGAAAAGAGAAGGTTATTACTGAGATTGGTGTTTAAATCGAATGTTTGCCCATCCGAACTGAAGAGCACCTGGTAATCTGTATCGAGCTCAAGGAAATCTCCGCGATAGCCGAGTTCGAACTGGCCGGTCTCACCAATTGGTTTCACATAATCTGCCTGTAAGAAAAGGCGCTCCTGATTTTCAATCGTGGTCACATCTTCAACATCTATACCATTCTGATTGATAAGGGACGCTTCCGTTTCCTGGCTGTCTTCGAACTGGAAGGCTGCGGTTAGCTTATGCTGACTATCTCCACCAAACTGTTTGTCAAAGTTGAGGGAATATTGAATCGTCTTGTCCACTTCAATTTCAGGGTCGAAACGCGTAGTCCGGTTAATCAGACTTCCAGAAGAATCCAATTCGTCAAGAATATTAGTTGTTTCACTGGAATTATCACTGTCGCGGTATACCAATCCTGCTGTAATGGACGCGGTTTCATTTATATACCACTCTACTCCGGTATTGGTGTTAAACCCTTTCCGGCTTCTTTCAAATTCCCGGTCCTCCCTGATGAAGGTACTCGGGTTTTCACCGTTAAAGAATTCTGTATCGGAGAATGAATTACCGGGTACATCCCTGTCATTGTAACTCAGCGTGTTAAAAACATTGAAATCACCATAACGGAAATTCACATTTCCAGAGGCACCATATGTCTCAGGATAGCCCGCATTTATTGTAAATGCCCCGTTTAAACCCTGCAGCTTGCTTCGCCTTAAGATTATATTCAAAATCCCTGCCGACCCCTCAGCATCATATCGGGCTGAAGGTGATGTGATAACTTCCACGCGTTCGATGGCCTCGGCAGGAAGCTGCCGTAATGCATCTGTTGAATTCAGACCTACCAAACCGGAAGGTTTTCCATTGATCAGAATCCGCACATCGTCATTCCCCCTCAAGGATACATTACCCTCAACATCAACAGCTACAGAGGGTACATTGTCCAGCACATCACTTACCGTTCCACCCCGGACTGTCAGATCTCGGCCAACATTATATATTTTCTTGTCTAATTTTATTTCAACCGTGGTCTTTTCCGCAATGATCATGACCTCGTCCAGGGCCTGTGCATCGATCTCCATTTCAAATGTCCCTAAATCCTCATTCCGTTCAATTGATCGATCTTCCAGGGTTATGGTTTTAAAAGAGATATATTCTATTCTTACATCATAGACCCCTTGCTGGACACGAATTCGGAAATTCCCCTCCAAATCGGTAATTCCGCCGGTAATTATAGTATTAGACCTCTTGCTGAAAAAAGAGATGGTTGCATATTCAAGTGGTTGTTTGGTATCTTTTTCAATAACTTTCCCGGAGATGGTGACATTCCGTTCTTCGGAATTGATGGCCGAAGATTCAGCCGGTTTTCCGCTAATTTGGGTAGATCCTGGAGTTTGTTGGGCAATAATCACTACCGGAATTAATGCGGTTATGATGGTTAGTAGAAGTTTGTTCATTTCAGTAGTTTCACAATATCAGATGCAAAACTATACTATTGAATAACGCACTTCGGTTAATCTTCTGTTAAATGATCACAAGAAAAGATTAAACATTCAAATTATCTCCAAAATACGATTAGGGGGTCTCCCGATTACAGCCTTGTTTCCATTTATAACTATTGGACGCTCAATTAGTTGAGGATATTTCGCCATGACCTGGATGAGTTCATTATCGGAAAATTCCAGCTGTTTAAAATTCTCTTTCCAGATTTTTTCGTTGGTCCTTACCAGGTCTTTGGGAGAGATTTTCAAAATTTTGATAATCTTTCCTAATTTTTCAGCACTTAAAGGTTCATCGAGATATTTAATTATCTTGTAATCAGCTTTTTTGGTTTCAAGTATTTCGAGGGTTTCTCTTGATTTTCTACACCTCGGGTTATGGTAAATGATTATCATGAGGACAGGGATTTTAAAGTAAGACTAAATTAAGCAAATGATATTTAATAGGCTGCGTTACAGGGAATCATCAGAATCAGACTGCCCGGTCATCATGAGATACGCCTTTAGGAAGGGTTCGATACTTCCGTTCATCACGGCGTCAACATTGCCTGTTTCATGATTAGTCCTGACATCTTTTACCAGTTTGTAAGGATGCATCACATAGTTCCTGATCTGGCTGCCCCATTCAATCTTCATCTTGCTGGCCTCGATATCATCCCTGGCTTCCTGGCGTTTTTTTAATTCGATCTCATATAGTTGTGAGCGTAGCATTTGAAGTGCTCGATCCCTGTTATCATGTTGGGAGCGGGTTTCCGAACAGGATATCTGGATACCAGTTGGTTTATGGGTAAGCTGAACTTTAGTCTCAACTTTATTGACATTTTGGCCGCCTGCACCGCTGGAGCGTGCGGTCGTTATCTCTATGTCTGAAGGATTTAATTCTATTTCTATGGAATCGTCCACAAGAGGATACACATAAACCGAGGCAAAGCTAGTATGGCGTTTTGCGTTGCTGTCGAAGGGCGAGATACGCACAAGACGGTGCACTCCGTTTTCACCCTTTAACCAACCAAAGGCGTGATCCCCTTCAATTTGGATGGTGACCGTTTTTATACCGGCTACATCTCCTTCCTGAAAATTAAGCTCTTTTACTTTGAAACCATTCTTTTCTGCATACATGAGGTACATGCGCATCAGCATGCTGGCCCAATCACAACTTTCGGTTCCACCGGCTCCGGCTGTGATTTGAAGCACTGCACTTAAATGGTCCCCTTCATCAGATAGCATATTCCTGAATTCGAGGTCTTCAATGAACCCAAGTGATTTCTCGAAATTTCGTTCCACCTCGTCCTGAGAGGCTTCACCTTCTTTGTAGAACTCATACAAAACCTCAAGGTCTTCAACCATTGTACCTGCTTTTTCGAAATCGGACACCCACTTTTTATTTACACGCAGGTCCTGCATAACCAATTCCGCCGCTTTGGAATCGTTCCAAAAATCAGGGTTGAAGGTCTTCTCTTCTTCGTTTTGTATCTCTATGCGTTTGGCATCAATGTCAAAGATACCTCCTTAACGCACCAAGGCGTTCAACAAGATCAAGGATCTGATCGGATGTTACCATAAAAATGTTTTTTACAAAAATAGAAGATATAGCCCGTTATAAAAATAATATGTAGCTTTATGTTCTTAAAATTTTGACATGAAAAATTCCTTCTTGTTCGTTGCGCTCCTTATCATAAGTTGCAGCGGTTTTTCCCAGGTTTTAAAGGATAAGAAATTAACTGAATACCAGGGATTTTTTAATTTTTTCTATGAAGAAGCTCAGGATAAGATCTACTTGAAAGTGAAGGATTTGGAGAAGGATTTTCTATATGTGAATTCACTGGCAAGTGGGATAGGAAATAACGATCTGGGCCTGGACAGGGGGCAGCTTGGACGTACGCGTGTGGTTCATTTTAAAAAAGCAGGCAATAAGTTGTTACTTATTCAGCCAAACATGAAATATCGTGCTCTGACAGATAATGAGTTGGAAAGAAAAAGCATTGAACAGGCTTTCGCTAAATCGGTTCTTTTCGGTTTTAAGATTTTGGAGTCTGAAGACGATGTACATCTGATAGACCTGACTCCATTCCTCATGCGCGATGCACACGGGGTTTCAGAAAGGCTGAAGCGTGCCAAGGAAGGGGCCTATGCCGTCGATTTGACTAAGAGTGCTCTTTCACTGGATCGTACAAAAGCCTTTCCTGAAAACGTAGAGTTTGAAGCCATGCTAACATTTAAGGGTCAACCGGCCGGAACGAAGTTACAAACGGTTACGCCAACAACCTCCCTGGTGACCGTAAACCAACATCATTCTTTCGTAAAATTACCAGATGGGGGATACTCTCCAAGAGAATTCGATGTAAGAAGCGGCGCTATCCCGATCTCTTATATGGATTATTCTTCACCTGTCCAGGATCAGATAATGAAACGCTACATTATAAGACACAGGCTTGAGAAAAAAGATCCATCTGCAGAAATCAGTGAAGCGGTAGAACCGATAATTTACTATCTCGACCCGGGAACGCCAGAGCCTGTACGCTCGGCCCTGCTCGAGGGAGGTCTATGGTGGAATCAGGCTTTTGAGGCCGCGGGCTATAAAGATGCCTTTCAATTAAAAATGCTGCCGGAGGATGCGGATCCTCTGGACTGCAGGTACAATGTCATTCAATGGGTTCACCGTTCAACAAGAGGTTGGAGCTACGGAGCGAGCGTAGTGGACCCGCGCACTGGTGAAATCATAAAAGGTCATGTGAGCCTGGGTAGTTTAAGGATTAGACAGGACTTCATGATTGCGCAGGCTCTTATGAACCAGCCTTTTGCTGGTGGAGATGACAATTATCAGCCCATGCTTGAGATGGCTTTGGCGAGGATCAGGCAGCTAAGTGCCCATGAAATTGGGCATACATTGGGATTTGCACATAATTTCGCTGCCAGTACCAGGAATAGGGCGTCGGTGATGGATTATCCACATCCAACAATAAAAATAAATTCAGGAAAAATCGATTTCAGCGATGCTTATGATACCGGAATCGGAGAATGGGACAAAGTGACCGTAGCCTATTCTTATTCCCAATTTAATGACAATACCGATGAAAAGAGAGAGCTGAATAAAATCCTGGAATCGGCGTATAAATCGGGACTGAGGTTTATAACAGATAGTGATGCAAGAGCTCAGGGAGGGGCTCACGCACTGGCCCATCTTTGGGACAATGGTTCCTCTCCGGCCGATGAACTTGAGAATGTTCTGGCAATCCGTAAGCAGGCAATCTCGAATTTCTCGAAAGATAATATCCGGTCTGACGAACCATATACAATTTTAGAGGATGTATTTGTTCCTTTGTATTTTTTTCATCGTTACCAGACAGAAGCAGCTGTCAAGATGATAGGAGGATTGGATTACAACTATGCTGTGAAAGGCGCACCTGAATTCAGTTTAAGGCCGATTGAAAGATCAGTTCAGCTGAAAGCCCTGGATGCGGTCCTGAATACCCTGGATGCAGAGACACTCGCCATACCCCGGGATAAGCTGGCATTATTCCCGCCCCGGGCCTTTGCTTATGACCGCACCCGCGAGTCCTTCAAAGGTCAGACCGGAGTGACATTCGACCCTCTTAGCGCGGCGGCAACCTCTGCAGAAATGAGTCTCAAATTATTACTGCATCCCGAGAGGGCCAACAGGCTTGTATTGCAAAAAGGACTTGATGAAAAACAACTCGGACTGGATATGGTGCTGGACCGATTGGTCGATGGCTTCGGCCGAGCTTCCAATGCCGGATATCTCGCTGAAGTAAAGTTCATGATTGATGAAGCGATCCTACAGCATATGATAAGTCTGGCCAGTTCCGATAAGTCGTTTCACCAGGTGAAGGCATACGCTTATAATGCTCTGGATAAGATCGATTCCGGGCTGAATAAGGGATCGGTATACGACATGGAATTCAAACGAATCATCGCCAGCTTTAAAAAAGATCCTTCGAAGTTCAGGATTAAAGCAGCGCCAACAATTCCTGACGGATCTCCTATAGGAACAGATTATTGCAACTATATCCCGAATTGATGCGAATGACAATCGATTTAAGGAGTGATACCGTGACCAAACCAACTCCTGCCATGCTTGAAGCTATGATGAAGGCAGAAGTCGGGGATGATGTTTACAAGGAAGACCCTACTGTAAACCGTCTTGAGAAGCGTGTTGCGGAAATGTTCGGTAAACCGACTGCTTTGTTCTTTCCATCGGGCAGTATGGCAAACCAGGCCGCGATTAAACTTCATACCAATCCGGGCGACCAGGTAATTGCCGATAAATATGCTCATGTATATAATTACGAAGGTGGAGGGGCCTCGTTTAACAGTGGAGTTTCCTTTAAGCTAATAGACGGAAAGCGGGGGATGTTTACCTCTGAACAAGTTGTATCCTCAATCAATCCACCTGATTTCTATCATAGCCCATTGACCAGGTTAGTGGCAGTTGAGAATACAACCAATAAGGGTGGTGGTGCCTGCTGGGATTTTGATGAAATTTTAAAGATACGGCAAGTCTGTGATCAGCATAATTTAGGCTATCACCTTGACGGTGCCAGGATATGGAATGCCAAGGTGGCAAAAAATGAGAACCTCAAAGAATATGGCCGGGTCTTCGATACCATTTCCGTCTGTTTTAGCAAAGGTCTTGGAGCTCCTGTAGGCTCAATGCTGATCGGTGATAAGAACCTGATGGAGTCTGCCATCAGGATAAGAAAGATTTTCGGTGGAGGTATGCGGCAGCTTGGTTATCTTGCTGCAGCTGCTGAATTTGCCATTGATCATAATGTTGAGCGGCTGAAAGAGGATCATATACGTGCCGCAGAGCTTTCAGAAACCCTGCGGTCAATGAGCTACATCAAGGTTGTTGAACCCACAGAAACCAATATCGTGATCTTTGAACTGGATCAGGCAGTAGATGAGGATGAATTCAATAAGAAGTTGCTGGATAAAGGCATAAAGATAATCAGCATGGGAAGCAATAAATTGAGAATGGTGACTCATCTCGATTACAGCCAAGACATGCATGAATATGTTATTAGCACTCTTAACGAGATCAGGTTATGATCATTTAAAAAGGTCCATGCCAGGGATATCCGGCATACCGTCTTTAGCCACAGCAGCAATCTCGGTTTGCTGCACCTCTGCAGCTTTGTCGATGGCTTTATTTATGACCAGGATCAGATAATCTTCCAGCTGCTCCTTCTCCGATAAGAGCTGATCGTCAATTTCGATTGTTTTAATGGTTTTGTTGGCTGTTATGCTAACCTTTAGCAAACCATCCGGGCTCTGCTCATCGATATAGACCGTATTGAGCCTTTCTTTTGTTGCTTCTACCTTTTTCTGGGTTTCCTTCAACCTGCCCATCATACCCATTAGATCTCCAAACATAATTTCCTGTTTATTAAGGCGCAAAATTACTAAATTGCCCCGCAAATAAACTAACCCAATGAAAATTAAAGCAATTCTATCATTGTTTGTATTGATAATGATGTATTCCTGCAAAAAAGAATCCCCTATGACAGATGAGACTCCTCAGCCGGTAGCAAAGAAAGTTGAGACCAAAATTGAAAAGCATGGCGACGTGCGAATCGACAACTATTACTGGCTGAATGATCGTGATAATCAGGAGGTAATCGATTATCTGAATCAGGAGAACGAATACCTCGAGAAAAAAATGGCCGGTACAGAGGAATTTCAGAAATCTCTTTTTGAAGAGCTCAAAGCGAGGATAAAGGAAGATGACGAATCAGTTCCTTACAAGTACAATGGATATTGGTATATTACCCGTTTTGAAACAGGGAAAGACTATCCCATTTACACGAGGAAAAAGGGAACTTTGGAAGCCAAGGAAGAGTTGATAGTGGACTGTAACGAATTGGCTAAGGGCCATTCTTACTTTCGTTTGAATGGTTTGAACGTCAGTCCGAACAACGAATATGTCGCTTTCGGAATCGATACGGTGAGTCGCCGTCGGTATTCGATTCACATAAAAAACCTGAAAACGGGAGAGATGTTTTCCGAGACTATTTCTAACACTACCGGAGGATCTACCTGGGCTAATGATAACACGACTTTATTCTATACCAAAAAAGACAAGGAGACCCTCAGGTCTGACCGTATTTACAAGCATAGGTTAGGTGAGGATCCTGAAAATGATCAACTTGTTTTTTTCGAGGAGGACGAGACCTTTTTTACCTATGTTTATAAAACCAAATCTGAGAAATTCATAATCATAGGAAGCAGCGCAACCCTTTCTGATGAATACAGGATTTTAAGGGCGGACAACCCGGATGGGGAATTCAGGGTCTTTACGCCGCGAAAAAGGAATCTTGAACATAATATTTACCATCATGCCAATGATTTTTACATCGTGACGAATAAAGATGGTGCCAAGAATTTCAAATTGATGAAAACTCCCGACAATAATACGGAGGAATCGAATTGGATTGATGTGATTGGTCACAGGGAAGATGTCCTTTTGTCTGATATCGAAACATTTAAAGAGTACCTGGTGGTAAGTGAGCGTAAGGATGGACTCAACCAGATCCATGTTATTCCGTGGGATAGAACTGCAGAAGACTTTTACCTTCCGTTTGGCAACGAGACTTACACCGCGTTTACAACGGTCAATCTGGAGTACGACACCAATATCCTCCGTTACAGTTATACCTCGCTTGCGGAACCTCCGATGGTGATCGATTTTAATATGTCTGACAGGACCCGTGAGATAAAAAAGATAAGCGAGGTTCCCGATGGAAAATTCAATTCCGAAGATTACGACATGAAAAGGGTCTGGGCCACTGCCAGGGATGGTAAGAAAGTGGCCATCTCCATGATCTATAAAAAAGGAATGGAACAGAATGGAAATAACCCCCTTCTGCTTTATGGCTACGGTTCTTATGGGTCAACAATGAGCCCGTCATTCAGGAGGAACTTCTTCAGTCTTATCGATCGCGGATTTATTTTCGCCATTGCCCACATCAGGGGTAGTCAATATCTGGGCAGGGAATGGTATGAAGATGGTAAGCTATTAAACAAGATCAATACCTTCACTGACTTTATCGATTGCTCTGAGCACCTGATAGATCAAAAATACACCTCGCCGGAGCATCATTATGCGCTTGGCGGGAGTGCCGGTGGACTTTTGATGGGTGCGGTGGTTAACATGGCGCCTGAACTCTATAATGGTGTGATTGCTGCGGTTCCTTTTGTGGACGTTGTAACCACCATGCTGGACGACAGTATTCCTCTAACAACCTTTGAATATGACGAATGGGGCAACCCCAACCAGGACGATTATTACCGTTATATGTTGTCTTATTCGCCCTATGATCAGGTAAAAAATCAGGATTATCCTAACATGCTGGTTACCACAGGTTTACATGATTCTCAAGTTCAATACTGGGAGCCTGCGAAATGGGTGGCAAAACTCCGTGAAATGAAGACGGATTCCAACATTTTATTGCTTCGGACCAACATGGAAACCGGACATGGCGGGGCTTCCGGCCGATTTGAGTCCTTGAAGGAAGATGCCCAGGAATATGCCTTTTTATTAGATTTGGAGGGCATAACCGAGTAATTCTAAAAAATTCTTTTATTTTTGCCAAGTTACAATTACATTTTATAAATTAGTAACTCATAAATCCTTTTATGAAACAAAAAAGACAAGTTGTTGATAACGTGTTGGACCTCATCGGAAAGACACCTCTTATCAGACTGAATCGTATTACGTCCGGTTATGAAGGTGAATACTTAGCGAAGGTGGAAGCTTTCAACCCGGGACACTCCACAAAAGACAGAATAGCACTTTACATCATAGAAGAAGCCGAACGCCGGGGCATCCTTAACCCAGGTGATACCATAATAGAAACAACTTCTGGAAATACCGGCTTTAGCGTAGCTATGGTTAGTATTATCAAGGGTTATGAGTGTATTTTGGCTGTGAGTTCAAAATCTTCTGCCGATAAGATAGATATGTTGAAAGCGATGGGTGCCAAGGTTTATGTTTGCCCGGCACACGTTAGCGCAGATGATCCGCGATCGTATTACCAGGTGGCCAAACGCCTTCATGAAGAGATTAAAGGATCTGTTTATATCAACCAGTATTTCAATGAGTTGAACATCGAAGCTCATTACAGGACAACTGGCCCGGAAATCTGGGAACAGTCGGCTGGTGAAATCACACATCTAGTTGCATGTAGCGGAACTGGAGGTACCATCTCGGGAACGGCTAAATATCTGAAGGAAAAAAACCCTGATATAAAAATAATCGGTGTTGATGCTTATGGGTCCGTGTTAAAAAAGTACCACGAAACCAAAGAATTTGATGCTAACGAGATATATCCCTATCGAATCGAAGGCCTGGGTAAAAACCTGATTCCAACGGCAACCGATTTTGATGTGATAGACCATTTCGTTAAGGTGAATGATGAGGAAAGCGCCCATATGGCGAGGGAAATTGCAAAAACCGAGGGACTTTTTCTTGGATACACCAGCGGAGCAGCCATGCAGGCTGTAAAACAGCTGAACGATCAGGAAATATTTGGGCCTGATG
>JBFKFP010000067.1:0-13715 GCA_041618535.1 Flavobacteriaceae bacterium | reverse complement strand
GGTGTCTTCCCGTCTGCTGCCTTCGCCTGGAAGTTGAATGAGGAAGATTTCATTGGAGATAATATTTCTACCCTTAAACTTCGATTAGGATGGGGTATTACTGGTAACCAGGAAGGTTTAGGATATGGTAACTTCGTCAGGCGAACACGATTCGGAGGCGGTGATGTTATTGACGATGGTGGTAATATCAATATCCCGGGCGCTAGTGCGGTAGCCTTTGCGAATCCGGATTTGAAATGGGAGGAAACAACCCAATATGCTGCTGGAATTGATTTCGGATTCAACAACGATCGTTTCAATGGTAGTGTGGATGTTTACTATAAAACCACTAAAGACTTATTATTCCGTGTATTCTCTGCGCAGCCGGCCGTTCAGCCATTTGTTTTCCTGAACTTACCGGATTCAGAGGTTGTTAACCAGGGATTTGAAGTGGCTTTGAGCTATGACATTCTCCAGGGTGAGGATTACAGCTGGAACGTTGGCATCAATGCCGGATACAATAAAAATGAGATCACTAAACTTGCGGGAGAATATAATGCCGGAACAATTCGTGGCCAGGGTCTTACTGGTGCCTTTGCTCAGAAGTTCCAGGAAGGACAGCCATTGTTCTCCTTCTTCCTGAGAGAATTTGAAGGCTTTGATCCTGTTACAGGACAGCCTATTCAGGAAGATGTACAGAAATTCGTTGGCAAAAGCGCTTTACCGGATGTAACAGGAGGACTCTCGACCAGTGCCACCTATAAGAACTGGACCCTAAGTGCTTACTTCAACGGACAGTTTGGTAACTATATTTACAATAACACAACTAACGCCTTCTTCACCGCAGGAGCTTTCCGAGGTGGTAGAAATGTAATACAGGGGGTGTTGAACAGTGGTGAATCATTGGATGCTGCCGCGGAAGTCTCTACTCGTTTCCTTGAAAAAGGAGACTTTGTAAGATTACAAAACCTGTCGGTAAGCTATAATGTTCCTGTAAGTGGCGACGGATGGTTCAAGTCACTTGTCCTTTCTGCTACAGGACAGAATCTATTTGTGATCACCGATTATTCCGGTTTGGATCCTGAAGTCAATGTGGCTCCGGCTAGCGGTGATCTTTTAAATGGACTTCCGATTTTTGGGATCGATTATACCTCGTTCCCTAATCCGAGGACAATAACTATCGGATTTAATGCGAAATTTTAAAAAAAAAATTATGAAAAGAACTATGAAATTTAATTTTAAGCTTTTAGCCTGTTTAATGGCTATGGTTGCGGTTTCCTGTACAGACCTGGAAATCGAAGGAACGGATTCGGTAATTGATACAACCAGTGCTGGTGGTACATTCCAGGGCGTTGCTGATGTTGATGCAGCTGTTACAGATCTTTACAACAGCATTTATGGACAATTGGGTGATCAGGCGAATTTCTATGCCTTAAATGAAGTCTCAACAGATGAATTGCTCGTGCCTACTCGTGGTACTGACTGGGGAGATAACGGGATCTGGCGTACGCTTCACGCGCACACCTGGAGCCCTACACACCTGTATATTTTATCAACCTGGAACCAGTTAAATCAAAATGTATTCCGGGCAACAGAGATCATCGATCCTGCTTCTAATGCTTCAGCCGTAAGAAAAGCTGAAGCGCATTTCCTGAGAGCATTCAGTATGTACTTTGTGCTTGATCTGTGGGGTATTGCACCTTTCAGGGGTGTAAACGACGGTGCCGATGTTGATCCGGCTGTACTCTCAGCTCAGGAAGCTTACGATTTAGTGATCTCCGATCTTGATGCGGCTATTGCCGGTCTTCCAAGTTTCGGGCCAAGTGCTGGAACTAACAAGGCCTCTGTGGCTGCTGCGAAGTTCCTCAAGGCTAAAGCGGTTTTGAACAGTGAACGCTACACAGGATCTGCTCCGAATTATCAGATGGTTGTGGATCTTGTAGACGATATAGCAGGTGAAGGTTTCGGCCTTCAGGCAGGATATTTCGATCTTTTCAAGCCTGATGTCGATAATGAAACCATCTGGTGGCTTCAATCATCTGTTGGTAACCGTATGTGGAATGGATTGCACTATAACCATATAGGTCCTGACTGGACAGGTGGCGGATGGAACGGATGGACTACCTTGGCAGAGTTCTATGACAAGTTCGAAGGGGATCCTAACTCCAACAACGTTGGTGACGGACAGGAAGAACGTCGTGGCTGGGTGCCGGATGCTACTAATTCCGACGCAAGTAACTATGGAATTGGATATGGATTCCTGCTCGGACAGCAGTATGATATAAATGGTAATCCGTTAAATGATCGATCCGGTAATCCGTTGAGTTTTACCAAAGAATTACCTGCGTTGAGCGGAAACAATGAAGTTACCGGTATTCGTGTGATCAAGTATCACCCGGTTAATGGTGCATTTACCGGTCATCAGATTCTATTCCGTTATTCCGATGCCCACCTCATGAAGGCTGAGGCTATGATGCGCATGGGAGGTGATGCAACCGCAGCAGTTAACGAGTTGCGTGCAATTAGAGGGGCATCATTACTCGGAAGTGTTTCTGAAAGTGATCTTCTTGATGAAAGAGGTCGTGAATTATATATTGAATATTGGAGGAGAAATGATCTATTGCGTTTCAACCAGTATACAGCCGACTGGGAATTTAAAGATCCTAACTCTGTAGGTGATCTTAACAGAAGGCTTTATCCTATTCCGGTTAATGCACTACTTTCTAACCCGAATTTGGTACAAAATCCAGGATATTAAACTAGATTTATAGTTTATTTAAAACAGGTTATCTCGATGGGATAACCTGTTTTTTTTTATAATTAATTACCTTTGCCCACATCTTCTGAATGAAATTTGATTCAGTTATTTCGAGCTTAAACCATGTTCAGAATCCTTTCTGCCTTATTGTCTCTGAAAAGTCTGATCAGAATCGTTTTTCAACGGTTGATGCCTGCCTATTTTATCTTAACTCTATTCTTCCTGCTTACCTTCTCGTGCCAGGAGAGTTCTTATAAATTCAAGGCTCTGACATCCGGAACCACAGGTATCGCCTTTGAGAATAAAATAGTTAGCACCCCGGAGTTCAATATTCTGAATTACCTCTATTTCTATAATGGAGGAGGCGTGGCATGCGGCGACTTCAATAATGACGGATTAGATGATTTATATTTCACGTCCAACCTTGAAGCGGACAAAATCTATCTCAATCTTGGAGATATGAGATTCCGGGATATCACTTCAGAAAGCGGAATTGAAAATGCCGAACCATGGACAGCCGGGGTAACCACGGTCGATATCAACAATGATGGATGGTTAGATCTTTACGTTTGTAAATTAGGTGATTACAGAAATGTCAAAGGCCATAACTTATTATTTGTCAACCAGGGCCTTAACGAAAATAAAATCCCTACATTCAAGGAACAATCTTCCCAATACCTGCTGGATATATCGGCATTTTCCACCCAGGCCAGTTTTTTTGATTTTGACAGGGATGGCGACCTTGATCTTTTCTTACTGAACCATTCGGTGCATCCCAACCGAAGCTATGGCCGGGGAAGCAAAAGGGAACAAATCGATCTGAAAGCCGGTGACAAGTTGTTTGAAAACCTGGATGGTAAATTCATCGATATTTCATTTAAGGCAGGGATTTTCCAGGGTGAAATCGGTTATGGTCTCGGGCTATCGGTGTCCGATATCAACGGCGACAGTTTCCCCGATATATATGTTGGTAACGACTTTTTCGAGAACGATTACCTGTATATAAATAATACAGACGGAACATTCTCTGAAATAATCTCCCAAGATATATCTTCACTTGGGCATACCACTCATTTTTCCATGGGTAACGACATTGCCGATGTCAATAACGATATGCTTCCGGATATTCTTTCAGTTGACATGCTGCCTGAAGACCTGGAAACATATAAAACCTCGGCCCTTGAATACAATTACCAGATCTATACCAATTACCTTAAAAACGGATATGCCCCGCAGTTCATGCAAAATACTCTTCACCTTAATCGCGGAGAACTATCCTTTTCCGAGACCGCTCACCTCAGCGGTATCGCAGCCACGGAATGGTCATGGAGTCCGCTCCTGGCCGATTTTGACAACGACGGGTTGAATGACATATTTATATCGAATGGTATTTTGGGGGCTACTAATGATATGGATTTCATCAATTTCATTGCAAATGAATCGATTCAGAAGAAAATCGAAAGCGGCCTGAGCAAAGAGGACCAGAAATTCATAGACCGGCTTCCGGAGAAAAAAACGATCAATTACTTCTTTAGAAACATTGACGGGAATCGATTTGAAGATGTAAGTAGTAAATGGATAAAGGGAAAACCCTCTTTCAGCAACGGTTCAGTTTATTCCGATCTTGATAACGATGGCGATCTCGACCTGGTTGTTAACAACGTGAATGAAAAAGCCTATGTGCTTGAAAATCGGGGTTTAGATCATGACAGGCCAAACCACTACATTCAGCTAAGGCTGGAGGGTAAGGGCAGCAACAGGTCGGCGATAGGTTCCAAGATATATCTTTTCTCTGATGGGAATTCCCAGTTCAAGGAACATTATGTCAGCCGCGGATATCTCTCATCTGTTAGTCATAAACTGCATTTCGGTTTAGGGCAGGCAAGTGCTGTGGATTCCCTGCGTATAGAATGGCCAGACGGTGCTCAGACTTTAATGTATGACCTTCCCGTCGATACCTTGTTAACCATTGAATATTCTTCGTCGGCAAAAACCAAGCCCGTGAATATTCAAAGGATACATACATTAACTCATACAGACAGCATTATCAAAATACAGCATCGGGATAACAGCCCGATAGAATTTAATCGCGATCCTTTAATTCCTTTTGCCTCCTCTAACTTCGGGCCGGATCTTGAAATCGGGGATATAAATGGTGACGGCCTCCAGGACATTTTTTTCTGTGGCCCCAAAGGACAGGCGTCATCTCTTTACATACAGTTAAGCGATGGCGGGTTTGAACCAATAAATGATCCCTTTTTACCTTTTAGCACAAATGAGGACCTGGCAGCGGAATTCGGTGATTTTGATAATGACGGAGACCTCGACCTGGTTGTTGTAAGCGGCGGAAACGAATTCATGTCTGGAGAAACCCTGAAGCCGAGATTTTACCGGAACGATCTCGGGAGTCTTATTTACGAGTCAGATATCTTTCATGGAATTGAGGTTAATGCCTCAGGGGTCAGGGCTGCTGACTTCGACAAAGACGGGGATCTGGATATTTGTATCATCTCAGATTGCATAGATCTGGAATTTGGAAAGACCCCCAGGCAATATTTACTTGTCAACGACGGAAAAGGTCAATTTTCAGATCGAACAAAGGCTATTGCTCCGGAATTCGCAAGCATTGGTAATGTTAAGGATGTTGATTTTGCTGATCTGAATTCGGACCAGTATCAGGATATGATCGTTGCCGGCTACTGGATGCCAATTACGGTCTTTTATGGAAGTGAAAATGGTTTTATCTCCGAAACACAAACAGGATTGGATAATACCCATGGCTGGTGGAATACTGTCCGGGTTCATGATATTGACCGGGATGGTGACCTCGACCTTATTGGAGGCAACTGGGGGCTGAACACGAGACTAAATGCGTCTCCTGAAGAACCGGTGAATTTATACAGCTATGACTTCAACAATAATGGCAGGAAAGAACCACTGGTAACCTACTTCTCACAGGGCGTGGAAACACCTTTCTCTTCAAAGGAAGACCTGGCCAAGCAAATGCCATTTATCAACAAGGAGTTTCTTTCTTACAAGGCTTTCGCCCAGGCATCCCTGGAAGAGGTTTTTGGAAAGGAAAACCTTGAAAAAGCAGATCGTAAAGCGGTTTATGAACTGGCCAGCTGTTATTTCCTTAATGATGGCCAGGGCGGTTTTTACAAAAAGGAATTACCGTTTATGGCACAAGTCTCATCCGTCCAAAACATAGTGATCTATGATTTTAATAATGATCGCTTTGATGACTTACTTTTAACAGGCAATAATTATGAAATTAGTACCCAATTGAGTAGATTAGACGCCTCTCACGGGGAGCTTCTAATCAACGACCAAAAGGGGGGATTCAAGCCTTCTGACAGCCTTAAAATCAACCTGGACGGAGTTATTCAGGATTCAGAATTTATCAGGATTGGAGAAGACTCATATTTATTATTTGGAAGAAATAACAATACGGTTCGGTTCCTTAAATTAAACCGATAAGATCAATGAAATATTTATATCAATCAATCTTTATTGTAGCCTTAATCCTGGTTTTTTCATGCGAGGAAGAGGTCAAGAAGGAAAGGTCTGTTAAGGAGACCCTGTTTACGGAATTACCCCCTTCAGAAACCGGGATAGATTTTAAAAATGCTCTTGAAAACCAAAAGAATTTCAACATTTTTAATTACCGGAATTTCTATAACGGCGGTGGTGTGGCAATAGGTGACATCAACAACGACGGACTGTCAGATATATTTTTTTCAGCCAATATGAAGGCGAACAGGCTCTTCCTGAATAAAGGTGATTTTAAGTTTGAGGATATCTCGGCAAGTGCAGGAATTGAGGGTAATAAGCCATGGTCTACAGGGGTCAACATGGTCGATATCAATAATGATGGGTTTCTTGACATCTACGTCAGTCATGCAGGGCATATGGAAGGAAACAACCATGATAATGAGCTTTATATCAATAACGGGGATCTTACCTTTTCAGAAAAAGCTGAGGAATATAACCTGGCAAGGACAGGCTTTTCCATTCATGCTTCCTTTTTTGATTATGATAAGGATGGGGACCTGGACGCTTATATTCTTAACAACAGCAATATCCCCGTTACGAGTTTGGGTTATGCCGACCAGCGAGGATTAAGGGCAGAGGACTGGGATGTCCCTGAAATTTTCTCAGGTCCAGGAGATATGCTGCTCCGCAACGATGATGGATATTTCACAGATGTCAGCAACGAGGCTGGAATCTACGGCAGTTTAATTGGTTTCGGGCTGAGTGTTTTGATCACTGACATCAACGAGGATCTTTATCCGGATATATATATTACCAACGATTTTTACGAAAGGGATTACCTCTACATAAACAACCAGGACGGCACCTTTACCGAAGATATTAAGAATTGGGCTTCACATCTGACGCTTTCAGCCATGGGTGTTGATGTTGCCGATATCAATAATGATGGGTTGGGTGATATTTTTGTTACCGACATGCTTCCCGAGGAAGATCAGAGGATTAAATCCGTAATGGAGTTTGAAGGTTATAATGTCTTCCGGCTCAAGCAAAGCAAAGACTTCTACCAGCAGTATATTCAGAACACCCTACAGCTGAACAATGGTAATGGCTCATTTTCCGAAATCGCCTATTTCAGCGGTGTGTCTGCCACAGACTGGAGTTGGTCAACTTTGATGTTCGACATGGACAATGACGGTTACAGGGATATTTTTGTTGCCAACGGGATCTATCATGACCTGACCGATCTTGATTTCATGGATTTCTTCGCCAACGAGATCATACAGGACATGGCACTGACCGGTAAAAAGGAGGCCATAGACTCCATAATCGAGAAAATGCCTACTGTTCCCCTTCCTAACTATGCCTTCAGAAACAATAAAGACCTCACTTTCGATAACAAAGCCGAAGAATGGGGGCTGGGTATCCCTTCCATGTCCAACGGTGCGGCATATGGAGATCTTGACAACGACGGCGACCTCGACCTGGTAGTGAACAACGTCAATATGCAGGCATTTGTTTACCGGAATAACAGCAGGGAACAAACCGGGAATAATTTCATTAAGCTGAAATTTGAGGGTAGCGATAAAAATCCGTTCGCCATTGGCACAAAAATTAAACTTTATTACGATGATCATGTGGTGATGCAGGAACTTGTCCCGTTTCGGGGCTTTCAGTCCTCCATGGAATACGATATGACCATTGGCCTCGGGAAAGCAGGGCAAATAGATTCACTGCACGTGATCTGGCCTGATGATAAATTTTCTAAATTAACAGCCCTTCGGGTCAATGAGACGACTGTTCTCAAACAGGCCGATGCAACCCTAAACTTTCAGTTGCCCAAAGCAAAAGAGCAGCCTAAACTCTTAAATGAGCTGAGTAATGAAGAGCTTGTTGCACATGCCGAAAATCCTTATAACGACTTCGATTATGAAGGCCTAATTAACCAATTGCTATCCCAGGAGGGGCCGGCCCTTGCCGTTGGCGATGTGAACGGTGACGGCAATGAAGATGTATTTGTTGGGGGGGCTTCAGGCCAGGCTTCAGCGATTTACCTGCACCTCGGAGGGGGTGAATTGGAACTTTTTATTTCTCCCGTATTCAATGATGATTTATTATTTGAAGACACCGCAGCGGCTTTTTTAGATGCCGATTCGGACGGAGACCTCGACTTGCTCGTAGGATCTGGCGGAAATGAGGTGGAGAAGGACCGGTACTTTAAGAATCGCCTTTATTTAAACAATGGGAAGGGTGTCTTTTCAAAATCTGACCAGGAAATTCCATCAACCAGGCACAACGTTTCCGCGATATTGCCCAATGACTATGACGGGGACGGTGATATGGATGTGGTAATCACTTCGAGAAGTGTGGTAGGCGTATATGGAATTGATCCAACTCATCTTTTCCTGGAAAATCAGGGGGATGGTTCTTTCAAGGATTCCACTGAACGCATAGCATTCGAACTGAAAAATGCAGGCATGGTAACTTCAGGCACCTGGGCCGACATAAATAATGATGACCTGGCCGACCTGGTGACGGTCTCCGAATGGGGATCTCCGGTTGTTTATTTGAATAACGGGCGACGGTTGAACAAATGGGATTGCGACCTGGATGAGTTCACCGGCTGGTGGCTTACGGTCGAGGCAGCCGACCTGGATGGAGACGGAGATCCCGATCTCATCCTTGGCAACCATGGGAAAAACATTCATTACAGACCGGGTAAGGATAACCCGCTTAAAATGTGGATTAACGACTTTGATAATAACGGGACCATTGAACAGGTCATGACGCAATCGATCAATGGGAAAGATTATCCTTTGCATCAGAAGCGGGAAATTCTTAACCAGATGGTCTCACTAAAAAAGAAGAATTTAAAGGCATCGGAATATGCCAGCAAAACCATTCAGGATCTGTTTAGTGAAGAGGTCCTGACAAACACTATAATGAAGGAAGTCAGGTACTCTGCGTCTTCCATAGCTATTAACGAAGGCAATGGGAAATTCACTCTGGTGGAATTGCCACCACAGGCCCAGCTTTCCTGTTTGTGTGGGATTGCGTGTGCAGACATCAATAGCGATGGTCATCTGGATCTTGTGATGGGAGGAAACAACTATGAGTTCAAACCGCAGTATTCAAGGCAGGATTCGAATTACGGCACCGTCCTCATAAATGACGGAAATTTGAATTTTAAGTGGAAGAATTACGATGAGACCGGCCTTTTTATTAAAGGAGAAATTAAACACCTCAAGCTGTTCAAAGACAAAAATCAAAATGCCTATATCATATCAGGAATCAATAATGATAAGCCCAGGATTTATTCGCTTAATAAATAAGGCGGTTTTCATCCTTGTTTCATGTGTTATACTCTCCAGCTGTAAGGACAAGGAAGGTGACCTGTTTCGCTATGTGTCCCCGGAAAAATCGAATCTGAAATTTGAAAATACCGTTGAGGAAACCGATGATCTGAATATCCTGGATTACCTGTATTTCTACAATGGGGGCGGATTGGCTGTTGGTGATATCAATAACGACAGCCTGCCAGATATTTTCTTCAGTGCTAACCAGGGCAGTAATAAATTATTCCTGAACAAGGGCGATCTCAACTTCGAGGAAATTTCGGAAACTGCAGGTGTCCAGGGCAACAGCGACTGGCAAACAGGGGCAGTTATGGTTGATATAAACCATGACGGCCTGCTCGACATATATGTTAGCGCAGTAGTCGGGATTAACGGTTTTGATGGTCATAACGAGCTTTACATCAATAACGGTGACCTAACATTTAGCGAACGTTCACGGGAATATGGACTGGACCTTGACACCTTCAGCTCTTCTACCGCCTTCCTCGATTATGATAAGGATGGTGATCTCGACCTGTTTATTCTGAATCATGCTGTTCATACCCAGAATTCATTCGGAAAAGCCTCCCTGCGTTATGACAGGTCATATGAAACCGGCGACCGGCTGATGAGGAATGATAATGGCTCCTTTACCGATGTGAGTGAAGAAGCCGGAATCTATGGCGGAATCAACGGTTACGGACTTGGGGTGGCCATAGCCGATTTCAACCAGGATGGCTGGCCCGATATATACGTTGGAAATGATTTTCATGAAGACGACTATTATTACCTCAACCAGGGTGATGGGACCTTTAAGGAGTCACTGAAAGATTATTTCGGTCATACTTCCAGGTTTACGATGGGAAGCGATGTGGCCGATATAAACAACGACGGCTGGCCTGATCTTATGGCCCTCGATATGCTTCCGGAAGAGGAGTCAGTTCTAAAAGCTTCAGAAGGAGATGATAACATTCAAACCCTCAGAATGCGTACCGAAGGCTACGGCTACCATTACCAGTTCACGCGGAATATGCTATACGTCAATGGCCGAAATAACGGATTTATGGAAACGGCCCTTTACAGCGGGGTGGCTGCAACCGACTGGAGCTGGAGTACGCTGATAGAGGATTTCAACCAGGATGGTATCCAGGATATTTTTGTGTCTAACGGGATTCCCAAGCGACCGAACGACCTGGATTTTATTCGTTTTGTGTCCAGCGATATGATCCAGGACAAGATCAGTGATACCAAGCTAGTTGACAAAGAGGCCCTGGACCTCATGCCGGCCGGGAAGGTACATAATTACATCTTTGAAGGAGGTCCTGATCTCAGATTCACCGATCGTTCCGGGAAATGGATAGCTAAAGACACCCTGGTTTCCGGCGCCACAGCCTTTGCAGATCTTGATAATGACGGAGATCTCGACCTTGTAATCAACAACCTCAATAGTCCGGCCTCCCTCCTTGAAAACAAAACCGACGGAAAGAAGAATTTTCTCAAAATAAAGTTCAGGTATTCCGATAAAAATCCCTTTGGAATAGGCACGAAAGCCATTTCCTATCACCAAGGTAAAAAACAGTACAAGGAATTGTACACAGTGAGGGGTTTCCAGGCGAGTTCCGAGCCATTGATCCATTTTGGATATGGCGATGTGGGTATTGTTGACTCATTGAAGATAATATGGCCTGACAATACCTGTCAGCTTGTTCAAAATATAAATACAAATCAAACCCTTTTTATTGGTCCTGAGAGTACCAAACCATTTATCGCTGATATGTCTACTGAGCAGGACCGGGTTTTTGAGCCGATCGAACCTGAGGCCATAGGATTGAATTTCATCCATGAGGAAGACCGCTATCTCGATTTTAATAGGCAAAAGCTTATCCCCTATCAAATGTCTAGCTCTGGCCCGGCATTCGCTATCGGTGACCTTAATGATGACGGCCGCCAGGATATTTTCTTCGGAAGCTCAAAATTCAGGTCCTCAAGAGTTTATCTTCAGAAGGACAGCGTTTTTCAGGAAACTAAAATTCCTGCGATTGTGAACGACTCCTTAAAGGAGGATGTTTCCGCCCTTATCACCGATCTGAACGGTGACAGTAAACAAGACCTCTTTGTGGGGTCCGGAGGGGCCGATTTCTTTGGAAAAGCTCCGGCATTGTTAGACAGCTACTATATACAGGAAAGGGATGGCCTTGTTAAATATGAAGTACCCGGGTTGTATGAAAACGCTTCCGTTGTGATAGCTCATGATTACGATGATGACGGCGATATTGATATCTTCGTAGGTAACCGAATGGTGACCAACGATTATGGAAAACTCCCCGATTCATATCTTCTGAATAATGATGAAGGAATTTTCTCCCCTGTCCAAACCGGTCTTTTCAGTGGTCTTGGAATGATTACAGATGCCATTTGGACTGATTTTGACATGGATGACGACATAGACCTTATCGTTGTTGGAGAATGGATGTCTCCCAAATTCCTTGAAAATAATAATGGGGAATTTACAGTTTCAAATAAAGCTGCTGAAAATCTTAACGGTCTCTGGCAGAGTATTTCAGAATTCGATATTGACCGTGATGGAGACCCGGATTACCTGCTGGGCAATTGGGGAACCAATTCAAAATTCAGAGCCACCTCCAATTCACCTTTGCGGATGTATTATAGCGATTTTGATGGAGATGGCCAGACGGAAACCATCGTTGCCAATGCGTTCCAGGGAGAATACTATCCATTAGCAGGCCTGGATGAATTAGGTGCTCAAATGGTATCTCTAAGGAAGAAATTCACGTCGTACAGCGCTTTTGCGGGAAAACCGATGAAGGATATTTTTGAGGCCTCCCGATTAAGCGATGCAACTGTTTATGATGTTCAGGAATTGAGCTCCGGTTATCTTAAAAACAATGAAGGGAATTTCGAATTCACGTCATTTCCAGCCATGATGCAACTATCACCTATCCTTGCTTTTGTTAAATATGATTTTGATAAGGACGGTAAAGAAGAGGTGCTCGCCGGTGGAAATTTTTTCGGAGTTACCCCCTATCACGGCAGGTTCGATTCCTTCCCCGGAGCTATTATAAAAGGTGAAGAGGAATATATATCAGGACATGCCCTCGGGCTTGATTTTATGCAAAGATCGGTGCGTCATTTAAGTGTCCTTGAAGTATGGGGTAAAACATTTTTATTAGCTACCTTTAACGACGATAAAATCCAGCTTTATCAGATGAACAAATCAAATGAAGAGAAATGAAGTATTTAGCTGCTTTAATCATAACATTATCCCTTTTTTCCTGTAAGGAACAGGAACCCATTTCAATCGGGAGAGACGATTTTTTCGCGGGAATGGACCGCGTTACAGAGATCATGGTTCACGACATCTTTTCACCCCCGGTTGCCAGTCGTATTTATGTATACCCGAATATAGCTGCTTATGAGATCATAGCTGTAAATTCAGATGAATACAATTCACTGCACGGACAGATCGAAACCCTCCCCCGGATTCCAAAAGCGGAAGATGAGAGCATCAATCTGAGACTGGCCGCCGTGATCGCTCATATGGACGTTAGCAGGCGACTTATTTTTTCGGAGGAAATGATGACAGAATTCCGCGATCCGCTTTATAAAGAATGGAAGCGAGTAAATTTAAAAGAGTTCGAAGCCTCCAGGACTTATGGACTGAAAATTGCGGATATAATAGCCGATTGGTATGACTCCGACAATTACAAAGAGACCCGGACCATGCCTAAATTCACGGTTAACACCAACGAGGTGTACCGCTGGCAACCAACCCCTCCCGCCTATATGGACGGGATAGAACCTGCCTGGAACAAGATAAGGCCGATGGTCCTTGATTCTGCTTCCCAGTTTATACCTGTAAAGCATCCTGAGTTTTCAATGGAACCCGGAAGCGCATTTCACGACGAATTGCTTGAGGTTTATGAGGTAAGCAAGGAGATCACCGAAAAAGGTGATGATTCCGAAGAGATTGAGATCGCCCAGTTTTGGGATTGTAATCCATACGTTTCCGTTACACGAGGCCATTTGATGTTCGCCACCAAAAAAATCACACCGGGAGCGCATTGGATGGGAATAGCCAAAATTGCCTGTAGAAAGGCCGATATGGATTTTGAGGATTCTGTGTACGCTAT
>JBFKFP010000066.1:0-13839 GCA_041618535.1 Flavobacteriaceae bacterium | reverse complement strand
GTGGCGGGGAATTTTTCCTATGGCCTTTAAGACATTCTCATCCTTTATGCCTTTTAATTTTATAGTTGCTACCAGCTGCTGACGAAGTCCTTTATGCTTAAATGTATCCTTCAATTGAGGTTGATTTTGATCTATAAAAATAAGTAATCCTTTTAAACCGTGAAACAATTCCCTGGCGATTAAACCCGCCAATGAAATCTGTTAAAAAAAGAGTATTTTTGTGTAAAATTTGTATTCATGCTGAAAGCAGGAGTTCTGGGTGCGGGTCACCTGGGAAAGATTCATCTTCGACTTCTAAATCAATCTGAAAAATATGAGTTGGTGGGGTTTTATGACGCCGATACTGTTAACGCCAAAAAAGTTTCCGATGAATTCGGATACCGGTATTTCGACTCCATAGACGCCTTGATAGACGAAGTGGATATGGTAGACATCGTTACGCCTACTCTTTCTCATTTCGATTGCGCTAAACTGGCGATCAGTAAAGGCAGACATATCTTTATCGAAAAACCAATAACAAAAACGGTTGAGGAGGCTGAGACGATCAGGGAGCTCCTGGCCGAGCATAATTTACGTGGGCAGGTGGGTCATGTAGAACGCTTTAATCCGGCTTTTACCGCTGTACGGTCCATGTTGGAAAACCCCATGTTCATAGAAACCCATCGCCTGGCCGAATTTAATCCGCGGGGCACCGATGTTCCTGTTGTGCTTGATCTTATGATCCATGATATCGACATCATTCTAAGTGTCGTAAATTCAAAGGTTAAGGACATCTCTGCAAGCGGTGTATCAGTTATAAGCAACTCGCCCGACATCGCAAATGCCCGCTTAGAATTTGAGAATGGTTGTGTAGCCAACCTCACTGCTAGCAGGATCTCACTGAAGAACATGAGAAAGACGAGATTCTTCCAGAAAGATGCATACATAGCGGTCGATTTCCTCGAGAAAAAAGTTGAAGTGGTAAAAATGAAGGATGCGCCTGAAAACCCGGGTGATTTTGATATGATACTTCAAAATGCCGAAGGCATTAGAAAACAAATATATTTTGACAATCCAGAAATAAAGAACAACAACGCTATCCTGGACGAGCTTGAGACTTTTGCAGACGCCATCAACAACAATACCACTCCAATTGTCACCCTGCAGGATGGCACCGAAGCCTTGAGAATTGCGACCAGAATTATCGAATGCTTTAAATAATCTTGATTTATGAAAAATGTTGCCGTTATCGGAGCAGGAACCATGGGAAACGGGATTGCCCACGTATTTGCTCAAAACGACTTTAAAGTTCAATTGATAGACGTTAGTGAGGATGCCCTGAGAAGAGGTCTCAGGACGATCAATAAAAACCTGGATCGCATGGTGGCAAAGGAAAAAATCAGTGCTGACGACAAAGAACGAACGCTGGCTAATATTTCTACATTCACTAACCTTATTGAAGGCGTGGAATACGCGAGCTTGGTTGTTGAAGCAGCAACCGAGAATATTGAACTTAAACTAAACATCTTCAGGCAGCTTGATAAAGCCTGCCCTGAGGACACGATTTTGGCCACAAACACCTCCTCTATATCTATCACCCAGATCGCTGCCGTTACCTCCAGGCCGGAAATGGTGATAGGGATGCATTTTATGAACCCTGTGCCGGTTATGAAGTTGGTTGAAATAATACGTGGCTATAACACCAGTGATGAGATCACTTCCACCGTTATGGATCTTTCCCTTAAACTGGGCAAAGTGCCTGTAGAGGTAAATGATTACCCCGGATTTGTTGCTAATCGCATCCTAATGCCTATGCTGAATGAATCGATTGAAACCCTTTATAACGGTGTTGCAGGGGTTGAGGAAATCGATACGGTCATGAAGCTTGGGATGGCACATCCGATGGGGCCACTTCAATTAGCTGATTTTATCGGACTGGACGTTTGTTTATCTATTCTGAATGTGATGTATGATGGCTTTAAAAATCCGAAATATGCACCATGTCCCCTCCTGGTGAACATGGTAAGAGCAGGCAAGCTTGGGGTAAAATCTGGAGAAGGCTTCTACGACTATTCGGAGAGCCGGAAAGCGGAAAAGGTCTCATCTCAATTCATTTAACAGGATAATGGCGGATATCATACCCTTCCGAGCAGTGAGGCCAACTCGTGACAAGGTAAGCCTTGTAGCATCCAGGTCATATCAGACATACACACAGGAGGAGCGGGATTCAAGGATGGAATATAACCCCTTCTCCTTTCTTCATATCATAAACCCGGGATACAAATACCATAAGGTGCTGCGCGGAAAGGAACGCTATATTATGGTAAGAAACCGTTACCAGGAATTTAAGGAAGACGGGATATTCATTCAGGATGAGAATCCTGCCTATTATGTGTACAAGATCGTGAATCGGGAGAAACAGGTATTTAACGGGATTGTGGCAGCGGTGAGCGTGGACGACTACAGCGAAAATATCATCAAAAAACATGAAGATACTATCGAATACAGGGAAAACACTTTTAAGGATTACCTGAAGACGGTTGGTTTCAATGCGGAGCCGGTTTTATTAACCTATCCTGATAACGATGAATTGAAGTCCATAATCGACAAAGCACAGGAGGAGCGTGCCGAATTTGAATTCACCACGACTTTCAGAGACACGCATTACCTGTGGATCGTTGACGAAAGCAAATCTGTAGAGACTATCCGGAAAGCATTTTCGGAAATGAAGACCATTTATATAGCCGATGGCCATCACCGCTCATCATCTTCGGTTTTACTCGCTCAAGAACTCAGGGATCAGAATCCTGATTTTACCGGCTCAGAGGGATTTAATTATTTCATGAGCTATCTCCTGCCGGAATCGGATTTACGCATCTATGAATTCAACAGGCTGGTAAAGGATCTGAACGGAATGACCAAGGACGATTTCCTTATAGCCATCGATTCGGTTTTTAGGATTGAGAACAGGGGTACAACCGTTTATAAACCTAGTAGGAAGCACCATTTCAGCATGTACCTCGATGGGGAATACTATTCCCTATACCTGCGTAAACATAATTATGACATTAATACGGCCCTGGATAACCTCGACACCCAAATCCTTTACAAAACAATCCTGGAACCCATCCTGGGAATAAAGGATCCGAGGAATGATAAACGCATTGAATACACCCACAGAAAACGAGGTTTGGACCTGGTGAAGTCGCTAGTAGATTCCGGTGAATTCGCGGTCGGTTTCGGAATGATGCCTACTACAATCGATGATCTCAAGGGCATTGCAGATGAAGGATTATGCATGCCACCTAAAAGCACTTTTATCATGCCCAAATTAAGAAGTGGAGTAACCATTTATGAATTCTGAATGGAAATAAAACAGAACTTAGACCGGATTAAACAAACCCTGCCGGCCGGAGTGACTTTGGTGGCCGTTAGCAAAACCAAACCCGTTGAGCTAATTATGGAGGCCTACGAGGCCGGGCATCGTGATTTTGGTGAGAACAAGATCCAGGAAATGGTTGAAAAACAAGCCAAACTCCCGGAGGATATCCGTTGGCATATGATAGGACATGTTCAGAGAAATAAAGTGAAGTACATGGCACCATTCGTTCATATGATCCATGGGGTTGACAGTCTGAAACTGTTACGGGAGATCAACAAACAAGCGGTCAAAAACCAAAGGACAATCAATTGCCTTCTTCAGGTCAAGATCGCTTCCGAGGAAAGCAAATTCGGAATGGATTTAAAGGATACTGATAATCTGTTGAGCTCGCCGGAAATCAGTGAGTTGAAACATATCCGGATCCGGGGCTTTATGGGTATGGCTACCTTCACAGATGATATGAACCAGGTGCGTGGAGAATTTAAGAAGTTACAGGAATGCACCAAACTCTTCCATAGGTATGAGAGCGACAATTGCCGATTTGATCAGATCTCAATGGGAATGAGTGGAGATTATGAAGTTGCCCTTGAAGAAGGCAGCACCATGGTTAGAATAGGAAGTAGTATATTTGGATCACGACAATAATTCAAAAATTAAAGAGCCATTTACGCGATTTTAGATATAGAGACCACCGGAGGAAAGTACGATGAAGAGGGAATAACGGAAATCGCAATATATAAACATGATGGTCATAAAATCGTTGATCAATTCATTTCCCTGATCAATCCGGAACGCGACATCCAGCCCTTCGTTGTAAATTTAACTGGCATTAATAACAACATGCTGAGAAATGCCCCTAAATTCTATGAGATAGCAAAACGAATAGTTGAGATCACTGAAGGATGCATTCTTGTAGCCCATAACGCCAAATTCGATTACCGTGTACTTAAGATCGAGTTTAAACGGCTTGGGTTCGATTTCGAAAAGCAGACCCTTTGCACAGTGGAATTAGCGAAAAGGCTGATCCCGGGTCACTCGTCTTACAGTCTTGGTCAGATAACCCGAAAACTTGGGATCCCTGTAAGTGACCGGCACAGGGCAGCTGGAGATGCGATGGCCACTGTGAAATTGTTTTCCATGCTATTGGCCAAGGACACCGAAAAAGTTATCATTCAGAAGTCCATTAGGATAGAACCTAAATTCCAGATGGAGCCCAGGCTTCAGGATCTTTTGAGCGACTTACCCTCTGTAACCGGTGTTTATTACATGCACAGGGAGAATGGGGAGATCATTTATATCGGAAAAAGCAAGAACATCAGGAAAAGGGTGAATCAGCACTTTACTTCACAGTCACCTAAATCAAAGAAAATGCAGCTCCAGGTGGCGGCTGTAACCTATGAGAAAACGGGGAGTGAGCTGGTAGCCCTGCTAAAGGAGAGTGAGGAAATAAAGCGCAATAAACCCATTTATAACCGGGCTCAAAGGCGGACCATTTTTACACATGGTTTGTTCTATCACGAAGATGAATCGGGTTACATCAATCTGAAGATTTCAAAAGTGGGAAAGGATGACAAGCCAGTCACAACCTTCGCAAATTTACAAAGTGGCAAAAGTTTTCTGAACAGGATCACTGAGGAGCAGTTGTTATGCCAGAAATTAACGGGCCTGTACAAGACCAATAGCAACTGTTTTAATTATACTATAAAGCAGTGCATGGGAGCCTGCATCCGTGAAGAGAAGCCGGAATTGTATAACCAACGGGTTCAAAAGGTTATCGAACATTACAGTTTCACAAGGGACGATATGGTCCTGATCGACAGGGGGCGGGAAGTCGATGAAAGAAGTGCTATCCTTATCGAAAATGGGGTTTACAGAGGTTTTGGTTTTTATAACCTGAACTACCAGATCAGCAATACTGAAGTTCTGCAATCCATAATCACCCCTATGCAGCATAACCGCGACACTCAGCATATTATTCAAAGTTACCTCAGACGGAACAACCGAATCAAGATTATGAAAATTAACGGGATGCGTCAGGATCGCTAATCTTTTAATACATTTGATATAATGAGCAATACCAATTCCGAGAAGAACTGGCGTGTAAAGCTTCATGAGATCATCTATGAGGCTGACACTCCATTAGGACGCTGGTTCGACTTTATTCTCCTCATAACAATCCTGGCCAGTATTTTATTTGTCATGCTTGAAAGTGTCGAAGACATCGACAAAAAGTATCACAATTTTCTGAATGTATCTGAATGGATCATTACGATCCTATTCACCATCGAATACATAGCGAGGATTATTTCGGTTAAACAACCACGCAAATACATTTTCAGTTTTTACGGGATCATAGACCTGCTATCGACAATTCCGAAGTATATGTCCCTGTTTTTTGTGGGATCGCAATCGCTGATAGTCCTAAGGGCTCTGCGGTTACTGAGGATTTTCAGAATCCTCAAATTGGCGCGGTATATCGGTGAATCTACAAATCTGGTTAGAGCCCTGAAAGTTAGCAGGGCAAAGATCCTGGTGTTTCTTTTCTTTGTTATGATCATTTGTGTCATTTTAGGTTCGGTGATGTATCTTGTTGAAAGCGGCGAGGACAGCGGCTTCAGCAGTATTCCCAGGAGCGTTTACTGGGCCATAGTAACATTGACTACAGTCGGTTACGGCGATATCGCCCCGGCAACCGCTCTCGGACAGGCTATAGCTTCCCTTATAATGATTCTCGGTTATTCTATTATAGTTATTCCGACAGGGATTGTCTCGGCCGAAATGAGCCGTACCAAGCGAAAAAAAATCCACACCAATACACAGTCCTGTTCAAATTGCCTGTCAGGCAATCACAGAGATGAGGCGGAATACTGTTATAATTGCGGACATCGGTTACATGCATAAGCACCTCGTATGCATAATGGGCCCTACCGGAATAGGCAAAACCGCTTTGAGCATTGCTGTGGCCAAACATTTCAACACGGAAATAATCTCCTGCGATTCCCGCCAGTTTTATAAGGAGATGCGAATTGGAACAGCTGTGCCATCCGAGGAAGAAATTCAGGAGGTCAAACACCATTTTATACAGCATCTTTCAATCCATGACAATTATAGCGTGGGTGAATATGAGCGGGATGCCCTTTTATTGATCGATGAATTGTTCCGCATCTATGATGTATTGGTGGTAGTTGGCGGATCTGGCCTGTACCTCAAAGCCTTGCTGGACGGACTGGATGATTTTCCTGATATCGATCCGGTGATCAGGGAAAAATTAAATCGGCAATTCAAGGAAAAAGGAATTGCATCATTACAACGGCAGTTGAAGCAGTTGGATGCGCTTGCTTATGATCAGATCGAGATTGATAACCCTCACCGCATTATCAGGGCTCTTGAGGTCTTCCTGGGCAGCGGAAGGCCGTATTCCTCTTTTCTGACGTCTTCAAAAGCTCATCGCTCATTTAAAAGCATTAAGATCGGGCTGACGGCAGAGCGTAATATCATTTATGAACGGATCAATCAACGGGTAGACATGATGATGCATGCAGGTCTTTATGAGGAAGCGAAGAAGCTGTATGGGTCTAAAAAGCTGAATGCATTGAATACCGTTGGCTATAAGGAGTTGTTTGATGTCATGGATGGCAGATTAAGCATTGAGCAAGCCGTAGATGAAATCAAAAAGAATACAAGGCGCTTCGCCAAGAGACAGCTTACCTGGAACAGAAAGGAGGATGACATCAAATGGTTTAATTATAATGCCCCATATGACTCCATTACTGCTTATATTTCAGGGGAAATAAAAAAGCCGGCTTGATCAAGCCGGCCTCCTTATAATTAACACTTAACACGAATTAAGCTTTCTGATTAACAACTAATCTAAAGCCCTCACCATGGATGTTGAGGATCTCAACATTTTCGTCAACCTTGAGGTATTTTCGCAACTTGGCTATATATACATCCATACTTCTGGAGGTAAAATAATTATCATCGCGCCAAATCTTGGTTAGCGCCAGCTCTCTCGGCATAAGATCGTTTTCATGTAATGCGAGCAATCGGAGAAGGTCGTTCTCCTTTGGAGAGAGTTTGATGGGGTCCCCTCCTTTATATTTTAAAAACCGGAGTTTTGAATTCAGATGAAAGTTCCCGATCTGGAATTCAAACTGTTTGCTGTCTGCCACACTATCTGTGGCTTTTCTCTGCAAAATCGCTTTTATCTTCATCAATAAAACCTCGCTGTCAAATGGCTTGTTCAGGTAATCATCTGCCCCAACTTTATAACCTTTCAATACATCTTCTTTCATCGCTTTAGCCGTTAGGAAGACGATCGGGATATCGGTATTCTTCTCCCGTATCTCCTTTGCAAGGGTAAAACCATCTTTATAAGGCATCATCACATCAAGGATACACAGATCGAAGTCGTCCTTCTTGAATTTTTCAAAACCTTCCATTCCATTCTTGGCATGTACCACCTCATAATCATTCATTGTGAGATAATCCCTGAGGACCGTTCCGAAATTCGGATCATCTTCAACCAGCAATATTCGTTTTTTTTGTTCTTCCATAATCGAGTTAAGATATTAATGGTAGTTTAATGTTGAAGGTACTACCTTTACCTTTTTCACTTTCAACCGAAACATGACCCTGATGGTCATTTACTATTCGTTTAACATAGGCCAGGCCTAAACCGTGCCCTTTCACATTGTGCACATCACCAGTGTGTTCTCGATAAAATTTCTCGAACACTTTTTTCTGAACAGATTTGGTCATTCCGCTCCCCTGGTCTTGTATTTTCAAGATGATATTATTCCCGACATTCTCGGTATAAATATCGATCTTAGGTTCGTCTGGTGAATACTTCACCGCATTATCCAATATATTGACGATCACATTGGTAAAATGTGACGGATTAGCCAGAACGGATGATTTAGCCGCATCGAGATGGGTCTTCACATAACCTCTTCTGTCTTCAACGATCAATTCTATATGCGCAACTGCATCTATAATTAAGTCGTGCAATTTAACACGATCCTTACTTATGTTAAGCTCATTTTTCTCAAGCTTGGAGATCCTCAGCACATTCTCAACCTGGGCATGCATCCTTTTGTTCTCATCCTTGATCATTTTCAGGTAGCGTTTAACTTTTTCCTCATCTTTTATGATCACCGGATTCCTGATCGCATCTAATGCAAGATTGATGGTCGCAATAGGTGTTTTGAACTCATGAGTCATATTGTTGATGAAATCTGTCTTGATCTGTGAGATCTGCCGCTGTCTTATGAGTTGGTAAATCGCGCTTGTGTAAGCAATTATGATAATAGTTGTGAAGATGATTGAAAGTAAAGTCATCCCTATAATCGATGAAAGGATAAACTTTTTCCGCTCGGGAAAGTTCACATACAGGGTAAATTCACTCTCGTTATTGTTATCCAAAAAAATGGGCACCCCGATCGTTGAATTTTTAGCAAGCTCGAAATTATCGGACTGAATTTTAGTTGCGAGCTCCTTGTCGTAGATCGCGTATTCAAAATCTATATCGATATCATCTTCCAGAAGTTTCTTGCTCAACAGATATTCGATCTGTTCTTTTGAGACTCTCCTGTGGATCGGAATTCGCTTGGCCTGATCCCTGTAGGCCGATTCAAAGGTCTCCTGCTCCAGCCTGGACAATTCCGTGATAAACTGAATGGACTTCTCCGGGCTCAGCTGCAAGCTCCCGTCGAGAGCATTGGTTTTGTAAACCTTGGTTTGCCTTTCATTCAATATTCTGCTTATGCTAACACTGTCTAATCCTATGTCAATGAACGATGGTAATCTGTAATTCTCTTCAAAAATTCCGTTACTGTAAACGACGAGTTCATTGGTTTCGTCATTTTGCCTCAGGAAGGTCAACTGCCTGAGATTTGTGGAATCGGGTTCTCCACCTTCCGCGATAAACTTCTGAAGATTCTCTACATACCTTCCGAATTCGTAATCGCCAATCTCCTTTGAGGTATAAGAAAGAGCACGTTTGACCTTAAAAATAAACTGCTCCTTTTCGTTATTAACAGTATTGTTGATGTAGTATGCCTGTACGAAAATAATTCCGATAAGCGATAAGCTCATAAGCACCACCAACAAAACGAATAACTTCTTGCTCATCGCTCAAATTTAACATTTTAACATTTAGCCGAAACACCCTTTAACCTTACATTAACATAAATGTTAAAATTTCGATTTCAGCTAATTTTTTCCAGTATTTTCCTGTGAATTCTCTCCACCTGTTCACGGGTGTTTTCAAGTTTTTCATTGTTGATCACAAAATGGGACAAAGCTTCTCTTCTATTATCATCCCACTGGTTTTTCAGGATTGAATTCACACGTGCCCTGCTTGTATTATCCCTTGAGATTACCCTGTTTATACGCAGTTCAATGGGAGCCCTTACCGTTATGATCAGATCACAATCCTTATAACTTCCAGATTCGAATAAAATTGCTGCTTCCTTGATGACGTAAGGTGAGATCTGCCTATTCGCCCATCTCCTGAAATGCGTTCCAACCTTAGGATGCACGATGGCGTTCATCTGCTCCAGCAATGACTTATCATTAAAGATTCTCTCAGCGAGATACGGTCTGTTAAGATCATTATCAAGGTAAGCCTTTTCTCCGAAAAGATCGATGAGCTTCCGCCTGATCACCTTCGATCGTTTCATCAAGCCCTTGGCTTCATCATCAGCATTATAAACAGGAATCCCCAATTGGCCAAACATTTGGGCTACAGTGGTTTTTCCGCTGCCTATTCCGCCTGTAAGTCCGACTATTTTCATTGTAAAATAAATTCGATTCTTTTGGTACTTAGTCTTGCCTCTTTAACGTTACCCGGTTTGGTAACTATTTTCGGGATCATAAAATCAAGGCCGGAGGTTTGAAGATCAGAGAAATCACACTCCACAATAAAACTATTGGGCACTATGGTTTTGAACGCATCAAGTGACGCATAGTAAATAACTTCAACTTTTTTAGGATATATACTCAACCTTCTATTTTGTGGGAGGTTTTTTACTATAACCGGAACCAAAACAGATCCTTCGGTAAATTTCTCAACCGAAGCTGTGATTCTTACGGTGTCGCCCGACAGGCTTAATTGATTGTTATTCAGTGGTTCAAGTCCTAATATTACATCAATATCACTGTTCACTCCCTTAAGTGCTAAGGGTTTTGTTTTTACCATCTTCACCGTATCCACCAGTATTTTCGGCCCGATTACCCTAACCGAATCCGGCTCGATTTGAAAATTACCGGTAAGGTCGAAACCAGGGATAAAATCAACGGTCTTGTCCAAAATCACGGGAACAGACTTCACTGAATTCTTATCGAATTTAAACAAAAGGGTATCCGGATTGATGGCCTCAATCCTCACATTCGGATCGAATTGATCCACAACATTTGAAAACTCCCGTGCCTTGGTCCAGATAAACATGTTCCCTGTCCTGTCGAGACCGCCAAAATCTACCTTGATTACCGGTTTTTTAAAGCCATAACGAATCAGTTTAAAACCATAGGTTGTCAGGGTAACATCCAGGCTCTGCAGTGTATCGGTTATAATGATCTTATCCTCCGGGACATTAACTGCCTGTAATTCCAGTTTAAAGGTGTGAGTGTAATCCATGGATAGTTTGGTGAGCAAGGAGAATAGCACGGCAAGGAAAAGGAACACAATGAAAATATTGATGCGCCTGCTTTTGATGTTATTTCGTAACCGTGATCGAAGACCCATTGATTATAATTTAAAAAACAATTCCGGAAACAACTCCTCTTCTTTTTTGTCCGATTGAAGCAATCTTAAATTCGATTTAAGGAATCCCCAGCCGTAACCCCCAAACTGAACCAAAACCGCCCAAACAGTCAATATTCCAACTTTAAGGCTTCCCGATCGCATCCAGCTTAATACCAAAACCAATATAAAATAAATACCATATAGTGATAACAGTAATGGGTATCCGGCTAGAAGCCCGGCAATTGCCAATATCAGTCCTGAGATAAAAACAGTAGGAAACCAATAGGTTAATCGTCTGCTATACGGATGCCACCGGTTCAAAATAGCTCTGACCATCCCAAACTTAAACACCTGTCTGTAAAATTTTGACCAACTTATCCGTCGTTTGTGAAAAACAAATGCGTCGGGAAAAAGTCGTGTTTCAAAGCCTTTATTCCTGAGACGCAGCACCAGGTCGGGGTCCTCACCCGGATGGATTCTACCGAAACCACCGCTGGATTCAAACGCCTCGCGTGAAAGCCCCATATTGAAACTTCGGGGTTGAAAACCCTTCTTGGCCGACTTGGAGCCCCTTATACCTCCCGTGGTAATAAATGAGGTCATGCTGAAGTCTATGGCTTTCTGCAGATCGGTAAAACTGGTATGGGCCGAATCTGGTCCGCCAAAACAGTGAACAAATTCCTGCCTCAGCTCAGTTAAAACCGCGTTTAAATATTTTGGAGGCAAAAGGCAGTCACTATCCAGGATAATAAAATAATCACCCGAGGCTTGCTGCATGCCGTAGTTTCTAGAATCTCCAGGGCCCGTATTCCGTTTAAAGTGATACTTCAACCTAAGTAATTCCCTGAATGAATTAACCACTTCCTCGGAACTTATCTCTGAGCCATCCTCTACCACAACCACTTCGAACAACTTGCTTCCCTCCATCCTGCTCATACTAGATAAAAGTTCCTTTATCTCGTCAGGGCGATTATAGACCGGAATTATAAAGGAGATATTTTCAGCTTTCATTCGAATTACAAAGTTAGTAAAAAGGGAACCCGACCATCATTCTTTTAGTTCAAAGAATAAAAAAAGCCCTGTTCCGAAGAACAGGGCCTAAATGTGTTGGCAATAACACTTTATTTCTTTATAACCTGAATGGTTTCGGTTACATTATTCACCGTTACCTGGACAAAGTAAGAACCCTGGGCAAGCGCGCTCATATCGAGTTCAACATTTGCAGCCTCAGGCATTCTTATCATAACCTGCTGACCCAGCATATTGTACACAGCAAGGCGATTGATATTGCTTTGGGCACTGATATTTAGCCTGTCAACAACCGGGTTCGGATAATATTCAAATCCATTCCTGTCAAAACTGCCAGCTGAAAGCGTATTTTCAGTAAGGGTTACGTTGAATGTTCCTTCTTCCGTTCCATTGTTCCAAAGTTGAAGATAATACGTATTTCCAGGGGTTAAACCTGAAACAGCCAGCGTTCCATCCGTGAGAGATGAACAGCCTTCTGTAACCAGAGCAGCGCAAGATCCGCTATAAACGGCAGCATGAGCAGCGGTTGCAGTTCCAAGTGTTCTTAGGATATCAACTGCACCACTTGTAGGCGCAGTAAACGTATACCAGACATCGGCAATGCTATTGAAGAGGTCGCAATCAGCTTGTGTTGCGTTTACAGTGGCACAGGTATTGTCTACAACTACTGGGTTACCATCAACAGCTATACTATCGGCATTGGCACAATCCTGGTTGGTCTGAGCTGGTGAACAGGAAGCGGAGCAGGTTATTGTCATATCGTAAGCACCGGTACTGCCTGCGTTCCACCCTTCAACAGCAATCCAATAAGTATCCGTACCATTGGCAGTGAAGGTAAGGTAAGACCGGGTAGTTCCTCCTGAGCCACCACATTGGGTGCCATTATCATCATTTCCCGCTACAAGGGTAAAAGTCTCACCATCAACACCGGGAGATCCGGTATATACCAAAACAGAAGTATCGTATGCCGAAGGGCAAAGATCCACGGTAATATCACCAGCACCTTGGGCAGCACTGTCATAACTAAACCAAACATTGGGAGCATCCATGTCTGCCCCAAATCCATCTGGTGAAGAATCAAGGTCCAAAGTGGCATTATTGGTGTTGCCTGTATAATTTCCATTGCAAACAACCGGGGTGGCATTGGCAAAGTCATCATTTGCCTCAAGCGGGTTAACACTTAATACCCAGTCGAATTCAGCCACATCCCAGCGGTCATCGAATTGGATGTAATAGGTTGTCCCCGAAGAAACAACAACACCGGTTAAGAGAGACTCAAAACTCCCTACACATCCGTCATCATCATCAGCCAGGAGGTTTAAAGCGGCACAGCTGCCATCATAAAGGAATACTCTTGTATCCGGATTGTCTGGATCATCACATACGGAGATGGTCAAAGCTCCTGAAGCTGCAGGAGAAAAAGAGAACCATATATCATCACCGTTATTGATGCCAGGAATAGCGTCGTTAATCTGACTTGTGTAGGAGCCTTCCGTAACAGCCGTAGCTGTTGTGCAATCATCCTGGGCAATTCCCATGGTGACTGCGAAAAATAAGGCTAAAAAAGAGGTAATTTTTTTCATAATCATTAATTAGTAATTAAACATTTGGGTTTGGTTAAAATTAGAGTTTTATTAAGAAAACCAACTTATACTTTAATATTTATCGTTAAAAGTGCTCATATATCCGTTTATAGTTTTAT
>JBFKFP010000065.1:0-14280 GCA_041618535.1 Flavobacteriaceae bacterium | reverse complement strand
CGGGTATTCGACAGGTCGTGGTTGCCTCCCAGGTAAAAAAAAGGCATATTCAGCTTTGAGGTTCTGCGAGCAAAAGAATCCCATTCTTGTGCCAATTGCAGGGAGTCTTCGGTTCCTCCATCGATTAGATCACCTACGCTTAAGACAAAGGTTGGATCCAACCTGTTCAATTGTTCTACTGCCGTGCTGAAAATACCGGGGCGTTCACCTCCGTTGAGGTCTGAAATGATGGCAAATGTAAAGTCGTCTTCCCCGGGTTCGAAAGTGTCGCTCGTCCATGGGGTTGGGCCATGGGTAATGTCATGCTCGAATGTAGGCGTTCCGGGTTGATCGTACTTACAGCCTGTACACATCAGAAATCCGATAAGCAAGAATAAGATAGATTTCATAGACTGACAGGTTTTTAAACAATGGATCCTGAAGGGAACAGGCAATTTGGTCCTCTTGTCCCGGCGTGCCTGTATGGTTTTAACTAAGATATAAAATAAGGGCAGACTTTGGAGAGCTTTGGAATGTACAAGGTATTGGGTGCAGACATTCTTAAACATTCATTTATTTATGAATTATTTTTTTCTTGGAATCTGAATAAAGCGTACAACACAATGCCAAAAACTACCTCAATCAGTCCGCCTGTCAATGCAGAAGTAAAGTCTCTGGCCTGAAGTTTAAACAGAACATATGCGGACAATCCTAAAGCAGCTCCAAAAACCCAATAAAAACGCATTCCGAATATGCTGGCGAAGGTCAAATATCGTCCCCCAATAATCATCAACATTCCCTGAAAGAACCATTCGCTCTTCATCAAGGATAAACCATAGGCTAAAGGAATACACATAATCATCCAAATGGTTCCTTCCATTCCCAGTTTTCCCAAAGGATTATTTTTATCATGTACTCCTTTAAGACCTATTAGCCTTTCAATTAATGAGGACACAGGAAAAATCAACACACCTCCGATGAGCAAGGCCCAAATGCCTTTTTGGGATGAATAGAAATTCACAATTAAACCAGCCGTTATCCAAACGGTCCCTGAAACAAGAGCACCGATCGAGCCATACCCGTAGCTATTTCTCATATCTTCCTGGGCTTTCTGCAAATTTTCCATTTTTGAATTATTGAGTTTGTTTTCCTGTTTGCACAAACCAGAGTTCCACTAAGAAGGATTGCAGTCCTGCTGTGCAGCCTTGATTTTAATTTCTTTCTGGATTCTTTCTATTTGTTGTAGGTGTCTTTCAGTGTGGTAAATATTATAATACACCCACTCTACTTTGGTCATCAGTCCGAACAGCCCGTGATTAAAGCCTAAACATTCTTGTTCGAGACCTTCAGCACCGATTACATCCCGAAGTATTTTTCGACAGGATTTAATTTTTTCAATCATGTCTTTTTTATTTTTGGGTAGAGCGGTCGGCTTGGTGAGTGCTGCTGAAAATTTCTTCTCAAAGTCCAGAAAGGTCCTTTTTATCTGTTCAATTTTTTCACAGGGGTCCCTATTTGTCTGCTGGGTTGGTCCTTGCATTACTTTCTCGTTAACGGCCGATTCAACCAGCCACAAATGTTCTGCAACCTCGCCTGCTGACCAGGCATTTGCTGACGGCTTTCTGTTAAAGTCCTCTTCTGAGAAATTTGCCAGCACCTCAATCAACAGGTCCGTTGAATGTTTTAAGTCGTGCTTTACCCTTTCTATACCCCGCATTGTACTAGTTAAATACCTGAAAGCAGTTCCGGCCCTGCTTGCAGCAGGTTAAACGGCGACACCCATACCCTCCGTTTTTGTTTTTAATCAGACTTGAAATAAAAAGAATCCGGCCCCGGCCGGTGCTAAACTATAGTCGTTATAAGAGGCAGTTTATTAATTCCCATTCAACTGTCTTTCATATTCTTCAGCATCGTACGTTCCTATTGACTTTTGGACAAGCCCTTGTTCATTCATAGTCCATTCTTCAAATCCGCTGAAATCAACTTTATTTCCAGTTCCGTTGGGTCCAGAATGAGTTCCTTTAAAGGTCCAATAATATCTAAAAGTATTATTTTCCTTTGTCAGACTGTCCATTGTCAGTTCCAAATCAGGAAATGCTTCCATATAGGATTGAGCAGTTTCAGCTAATTGTTTTCTTCCGACTGCTGGCGTTCCATTGTTTACAGTTAGGGATCCATCCTCTGCGTAAAATGAAGCCATTTTTTCAGGCACTTTGCTATTCCAGGCATCGGTATATTTTTGTCCGAATTCGACCATTTTATCGTATTCAGACTTGTCAGAATTACATCCGGTCATTGTGATTGTAATGATCAGGAATATCAGTAAAAGTTTATTTTCCATAGTGGGTTTATAAATTGGCTCTTACGCTACGGTATAAAAACCGTTTCAATGGCTTTAATACATTGTTGGCAACAATTTTTTCATTCCAATTCTAAAACATACCGCAATCCGTCATAAAGACTCGGAAAGGGAACGTGTCCATAGTCTTCGTATGTTTTGTATGTAAAGAACACTTTTTCCCCAAATTCAGAATTTAGCCTTTCAGAAAATTCAAGCACTGCATTATGTACCTCTTTATTAGGGTCAAAGCGGTCAGCCAATGAATTCGCAACAAATAATCTCTTGCCGTGAAATTGCTCTTTATTTTTAAAAGCTCTTTCAACCAAGTCACTAAAAAATGGATTCATATCTGCATACCAACCCGCACTATTGCCGATATAATGATCAAATAATTCTGGATTTTCTAAAAAAGCATACATTACGAACAATCCACTTAATGACTTTCCACTAATCGTTCTCTGTCCGTTAGAACGATAGTTCTTTTCAATATGGGGTACAAGTTCTTTTTCAAGAAACGAAAGAAAATTTTCGGCTCCTGGATTTTTCACTTCATAAGTTGGTGTACTTAGGGGCATCATATCTCTGTCACGGTCAGTATTGGGAATTGCAACTATTATCGTTTCCACTCTAAGTTTACGTGTTATTGTAATAGCCTCTAAAAGACTTGTTTCATTTCCGTCTAAAACATAAAGTATAGGATAAGTACTATTTGAAGTCTCGTAATCTTTTGGAAGATGTATAATTAGCTGTCTATTCTCATTTAATATTTTTGACTGAACGCTGTCTTTAACCCCAATTTCGAAATTCAAAACTTGAGAATACCCTATTGTGGATTTAATTAATCCTATTAAGACAAAAAGTAAAATATAGTTTCTCATTTTGCATTCTTTTAGTTGCCAATTATTAGCCTATGACGTATAGCATCCCGCAGGGTGCTATGATTTCATACACGGCCTTATAACCAGTTTATTTTCTATTGAGTAAATAAATCGCCTCTGCAAATTTTTCTCCTAAATCCAGGTACCCACTGCTATCGTAATGCCAGGAATCGTAGTAATTGTAGTGCTGTGTACTTCTCACAATCGCAGCACTTTGGTCAGTGCGTGCAAATTTTTCTTGTGCATACTGAACCAATTCTCCATGCCTGTATACTTTTCCTGCTTTGTTATTCCCTGAGTCGGATATTTTGCCAATAACTACCGGTAAATCATCATGGTGTAGCGCTGCACGTATCAGATCCATCAGGCGTTTTAAATTTCCGTAGTATCGAAGAGCAACCTCCTCCCGATAAGCATCACTTTCACCTTGCATCCATATAATACCTGATGGAATCAAAAAATCCTCAATGCCATCATTATCAATGTCTTTGACATCAAGCGCCGAGCGAACTGTTCTCAAAAAATGGTCGTATTGATTGATCCCATTTTTACCTCTGTAATCGGGCTCCCATGAACCATATCGTCCAGCGGCTAAGCTGTCTATAGAAGTGCCCCCTCTTGAATATTTTATGATGGCAATTTTCTCATTCGGGTAGTATTCTTTGAGTTTTTTTGCAAAAGAAAGTTCTATTCCGAAATAGTCGGACAATTTATTTTGTTTGCCATCAGAGGAAAATTCCCAGCCATGGCCAGGTTGCAGTTCAGTCCACCTGCCTAATCCGCCATTTGCATCTTCATCAGGGGCTGGATTACCATGAAAGATCCAAACATTCTTGAGATTTGAAGTTATGGAATCGTGTAGGTCAGAATTAAGGCCAAACCCATCCATGTTAGACTGACCTCCTAAATAGAAAAGTCTGATTGAATCTTTTACGGCTTCCTGCCCAGGCAGGATCCATGGAAAAAGAAACAGGATTAATGTTAAAGCTGATAGTTTCATAATTTTTAGTTGGTTACGGTTCCTGCAATGACAAAGTGCCTGAGTAGCAAGCACTAGCGGACATGTATTGCTATAACTAAAGATAGGAAATAATCGCAGACTTTGGAGGGCGATGAACCATAGGCGTTGTTGGCTGTAGTGCTTACTGTCTATTCATCCATTTATTCGTATTGCCGGTCATAATCCAGAGGATGTTTATAATCTTCCACTCTCCGTTTAATTTTGCCAGGTGGATGTAATCGACAAATTCAAACTTGTTTGTCACCGCTTTGACCGATGCAATACCATTTGAGAGATCATAAATAATGACTTCCGATATTAAAGGTTCTTCAGGGTCAACATCAGCTTTATAGAACAGCGTAAAATCAAAATCTTTAGAGTATCCAATTAAACTCGCTGCGGACATATTTGCAGGATATTCGACACCTTCCTTATTTTTCTCGACGGTTCGTTTTGCCAAATCGGGATGCATAGCTTTTTCAATGCTTTGAGGGTTGTTGGTTTCCATGCCCTCAAGATAATTGAGGACAGTTTCCTTTATCTGCGTGGAGTCGATTGGCGTTTGTGCAAAGAGAGGACTATTACATGTGAATAAGGTAACAGCAGAGAAATAAAGGGGCGCTAGTATTTTTTTCATTTTGATATAATTTAAAGATTGCAAACTCTATTCAGTTTTTGGTTTGTGGGCATTACAGCCAACGGTTCCGGCCCTGCATACCAACGGCATGTAAACCTGCCGGTTTACCTGCCTCAGGCATGGCAGGCAGGCTATAGGCGTTGTTGGATGCGGCATTAGTTGTTCTTTACGAACAGCAATTCTTCTCGGCCTGTATAGGGGGGCATGGGACACTTCCATAGGAGCAATAAACGCAGCAGTCCCCCTCTTTTGGCTTGAGGGTTATATGGCAGTTAGAACACTCGTAGAAGTACGCGCAGGCCTCTAAAGGCATGGTCTCTTCTTTTTGGTGTCCGCAATGCGGGCAAGTTAGGATAGATTTTGATAAAGGCTCCATTGTCAATTACTTACTTTATAACCGGTCGCGTTGATAGCGTGAGTTATTTCGTCTTTGTTGGTTTTGGTCTTGTCAAATTGCACTACGGCATGTCCCTTCTGGTAGCTCGCCTTTACTGATTGAATTCCATCCAATTCAGTTAAGGCATGTGATATATGCACCTCACAACCGGTGCATGTCATTCCCGTGATGTTGAATTTTACGGTCTCAAGGTTTTCCTGCTTTACTTGAGTGACATTTGACTGATTGTCGGGATAAAAGATGTGTGAAAAGTTGGGAATGGCGAGCATTAGTCCCGCGAATACGGTCACTATACCCAGGAATTTTTTGGTTTGCAAAAACGGTTTCTTTTCATCTACACAATTACAGTCTATGCTATTGCTGGTTCTTAGCTTTTGATACCAAGCAAAAGCGAGAATGCCGACTGTAATCCCAATCAGGTATGGTCGGAAAGGTTCAAGCCAGCTAAAAGTTGAAGCGATTCCTCCAAAGCCCGCCATAAAGGCCAATACCGGAGTTATGCAGCAGAGAGAAGCCGTAACGGCTGTCAGGATTGCAAGCCCACCGTATGATTCTTTTTCTGTGGTCATTGTTTTTTTACATTGTTCCCAATGATACTGGCCCTGCCTACGAGCTGTTTCCATAGGCTATGGCCGCCATTGACCGGCAGCCTGTGCGCCTGGAGGCGCCAGCCTTCGGTTTTGTTTTCGTTAGTCCCTAAAATAGTAAATAAACCCGGACCTAAGTAGGCGATGAGTTATTCTCACTGTTAGGTATATTTTATTTATATTTTGGAATGAGCAGAAGAAGATTTATGCAAAGATTTTCACGAGCTGGGTTGTTCACCCTTTTAGCTCCTTCATTTACGGATATATACGGTCATACTGTATTTGAAGGACATAAATTTAAAATGTCCTTAAATCAATGGTCATTATGGTCATCCTATGTGGGGGATACTACGGCTGAAAATTGGTGGAGTACTTTTCTTGATTTGTTAAAAAAAGATCCAGGTCGAATACTTCAGGGAGAACTCGATCCCTTAGATTTCCCAAAACTAACACGAGAAAAGTATGATTTAGAGGCGATTGAAATTGAAGCGTCACTTTATTATGGTCAAGTAAATAACATTAATTACTTCAAGGAATTCAAAAAGAGATGTGAGGACTATGGAGTTAAAAGTCTATTTATTTCTAATGTATGGGGTGGTAATCTCGCTGGATCCGGTAATGTTAAGCCTAAAGAGGTTGCTAAAAATTACTACAAATGGGTCGATCTATGTGAATTCCTTGGATGCCACTCACTCATGGTCGCTGTAAATGGCAGAACAGGAGATAGAGAGGCGGTAAAAGATGCTGCAACAGAAGGACTGTGCACTTTAGTTGAGTATGCTGAGAAATGCAATATCCATATTATAATAGAAAATCATAATTGGTATTCTGCTGATCCATATTGGTTAATTGATATTATCGAGTCCGTCAACAGTACATACTGTAAGCTCAATGTTGATTTTGGTAATTTTTGTGAATATGGGTGGAGAAATGGCGAATGCTATGGGCAACACGACCCATATGAAGGAGTAAAACTATTAATGCCCTTTGCTAATGCTGTATCTGCGAAAACGATCCAATTTGACGAAAAAGGGAATGAAAAAAACATCGATTACTCTCGTATGCTCAAGATAGTTGAGGAATCAGCATATACTGGGTATTTGGGCATTGAATATTCCGGGGATCAGTTTTCTGATCATGAAGGGATCATTAAAACGATTGAATTGATTAATAGGTTTAATGGAAATCCAAATGAGTGAATAGTGCCAACGGTCCAAGCTATGACCCGACGCCTCAATGGACACCTAACCAGTATTGATTAATAAACTCTAATGTAGGAAAATTTCCCAAGCCCTGTCCGGCGATGGGCCTGTCCGCCTCTGGCGGAGTTATAGGCGTTGTTAGGCTACGTTTTTATTCTCAAACTTTGGAATTTCGTCAAATTCATCCTTTTTCTCGTTCCTTTCCTCTTCGATGTCATAATCATCTTGAAGTCCAAGCCAGAACTTTGCAGAATTCCCAAAATATTTACTTAAACGAAGTGCTGTATCTGCAGTGATTCGGCGATTTCCTTTAATTATTTCCGAAATCCTTGTTTGGGGAATCTTCAGATCTTTTGAAAGCCGGTATGCCGATATTTCCAGAGGTTCCAGAAATTCGAATTGCAGAACTTCGCCAGGATGTACATTTGCTAACTTTTCCATATCGGTCATTTTTTAATGATAATCAACAATTTCCACTTCGCTTGCGTTTCCTTTATGCCATTTGAAAATTATGCGCCATTGATTGTTTATACGGATACTATAAAAGCCCTTAAGATTACCACTCAATTTTTCGAGTCGATTTGAAGGTGGAATTCTCAAGTCGGCGATATCTTGTGAATTATTCAACATTCTCAATTTCCTTCTACCTGCTTTCTGAATTTCAATGGGCATTTTTTTAGCTGGGAAACCATTCCAAATCTGTTCGGTCTGTTTCGAGCCAAAAGAAAGGATCATAATTACGTATTACGTTACTAACGCCAAAGGTAAGTAAATATTTTAATTTAAGGAGGAATTCCGGAAAATGTTGCCTAACGGTTCCGGCCCTGCCTGCCGGCAGGCAGGTATGACACAGCGCTACAATGCGCACGCCGTAGTGCGACCAGATTTATTTTTAACTAAGATAGAAAATAAGCGCAGACCCAAGTGAGCGTTGGGCTGCAGCCTTTTGCAGGCAAAGTGTTCACTCTCCCGTGGACCAGATCATTATCTGTTTAGTATCCTTTTTCGTGTCGGAATTTTTCAGCGAAGGTTTTGTATCTTTAAATTATGGCAAGACCAATTCAATACAATCATACAGATATTAGCGATGAGCGAATACAAGAATTCTGGAATCGCGGATACATCATCCTGGAAGAGTATTTTGAGGAAAAACTCATGGATGAGTACACTGAAATGATTCTTCAACATTACGGGAAATCTCCGGAATGGAAACACACTAATGAGTTTTTAAACAAATCAGCCACCGACGTGATTCCATGGTTTCCCTATCATGAAGGAAATACCCGCTTCAATACCATTAATGACGACAGGTTTTTAAGCCATTTAACTACCGCTATCATTGGACAGGACTGGTCGGACCTGTACTGTATGTGTATGTTCTCTAAAAAAGGATCTAAAGGACAGGCCTGGCATCAGGATTGTCCACCGGAAAACCCAGGGATTTTTAATCTGAACCGACTGGTTTATACCCATGATATAACTCCTGAATCAGGTGGGGAATTATGTGTGATGGAAGGAACACACAAAAAGGGATTACTCCCGGCTGGTTTACCGGATGAAGACCTGGAAGGTCAGATCGAGATTCTTCCTAAAAAAGGGACTGTCGTTCTCCTTCATGGACATTGCTGGCATAAAGTTAAGCCAGTAAAGAGCGAATGGAGGGTTTCGACCAACTTCAGGGCAGTCCCGGCCGGAGTTCCAGATGACGTTACCGATGTTTGTGTGTACCGAAATATGAGATATAGATTTTCTACAGAAGAAGTTTTAGAAGAGAGATTCACCAAATAGGTAATAACCTATTCATCATAGCTTTTAAAACCATCAAGGTGTTTTGCCGCTTCTTCCAAATCCATAATTAGAAAACCGAAACCTTCACCCGGTTCGGTATTGTCTTTTCCTATCTGAAAACTCATGTATTTACCATCGTCCGAAATGACACCCTGATTTGCCTTATATCCTCTGTATTTTGTGAAAAAGGTCAGTCTCTGCATTTCGCCCGAACCATCTAATTTCAATTTATAAAGATCTAGCAAGGGCCAGGCTTTTTCCTCGGAGTTCCCATGTTCGACCAGGGTATGCAGGCCGTCGGGAAATATTCCCTCAGCTTCGTCGTAGCAGCAGGGAGAGTTTGTGACCCTTTCATATTCTCCTGATTCGCTATCGACAATATAAACATCCGTATTGTTTCCCTCATTAATCGTATATGCAGTAAATGTTACTTTTACATCCAATGGTGGAACAAGACTTTGTGTTTCAAGACTTGAGTCTCCCAGCTTGAAGGGTAACTGCTTTGAATCAAAGATCTCTCTTGTATTGGATAATTTAGGTGTACCCTTTTCGTAAACGATTTCAGCCATGTATAACTTGGCCCTGTTTTTTCCCAACTCAGGGTTCTGGCGATCCCGTATGGTCCAGGCGACTCTCATCTTATCTCTGGAAACGGCGGGCCCTTCTGCACACATGGTGTTTAAAGGTACGGGTACTGTTTCACCACTTTTATCCAGGACGTATAGCCAGGTTATATTTCGCGCCCTGTATCTTTCTTCTTCATCAGTAGGATCAAAAGGCTTATGGGGACCGGATAAAAGGATGTCACCATTGGCCAGATACATGGCCCTTGTAAAACCGTAATGATTAAAATGTCTGGTCTTTGGACGTATTATTCCGGTTGCCAATTCCAATTCAAATACCTCACCCATGGGTTTATCCAGAAAAAGTAGAAACCGGCCGTCATGAGACCAATCCGGACGTTCTCCAAAACCGCTGGCGAGTTTTACATATGGAGGTAAACTATCAATCGGACTGGCATTCATCAATTCAGGTTCTGTTTTTTCATGAGCTTGTCCGAATGCATTTATGGTCTGTGCGAGCATGAAGAAAAGGAGCATTCGTCGGCAAAGGACAGTATTTTTTAATGTTGACATAAGGTCGAATTTTAAATCAATGAGAATTTTAGTGACGACATTTACAACTGATCAATATCTCAAAAAATGAAAGGTGCTTACTTAGAAAAAAGATTAAAAAAGTGTACGGTATCCTTAATCTCTTCTAATCCCAGGATCCAACACACCTCTGAAAGGTCTGAGAAGTCCAATCCGCCTGCCGAAATGGCCTCGTTGTGATATCGACCCTCTTTTCCATTGTATCTGTCTGATAAGTCAACAGCTAACTGCCATATCTCCATCAATTTTGGATTGCTGATCTTATCCTTCCACATAGTATAATCAGGAGACCTGAATCCAGGTGTTCCATTTCCGACCGCATTTCCGTCCGGTATTTTTTGATAATCAATGTTTGTCTTCACAAAATCCAGGGAGACAGAAGAAGTTACTTCTTCATTCCAATCGCTATGCTGTACAATGTGAATCCGGTGATTAATATCCAGATCTGGCAAATCGGCCTGAATCGATTGTATCAGTTGGGCAGAAAAGTCGGATTGGCCTGCCTCTGCGATCCAGACATCACCCTGATCCTGAAGGGTAGATACTGCGATCTTTTTAACATCGTCAACAGCGTTTTTAAAGTTGTCATGGGCATCTGTCCAGTTGTTACCAAATGCAAGGTTAAATAGATCATTGGCAGGGACATACAATCCTTCCTGAATGCCATAGGCGCCGGCCACCGCATGATATTTTATTTTTGAAAATCTGTTATTCGACAAGAGAGTGGCCAGTGCCGCGACCGATTGCAGGTCATCTACATCGGTTTTACAGTCGTAATGTGCGAGCAAAAGGTCTTTGACTTGATCAAATTTTCTCGCTTGCTGGGTTTCGGGATCTTGGGCATGACTCAGCGAAAAAGTGAAAATAAGTACTATCGCCATGAAGATTATTTTATTTGATTTCATCAGATTTTGAACTCCAAAGATTTTCTCGCCATTCATATAATTTACAAAGTACATCACTTATTAAAAAAAATGTTGCCTAACGGTAAGGCTATGAGGCCTTGTGGTGTGTGGGTCTGAGCCTGCCTGCCCTCTAGTGCCAATTTCTATAAGCGCTATAAGGGTTACCTCCGGAAGGGCTGGAGCCACTGTCTTGCCAGGTTCATATTAGTTCTGATTTTAAATATATGTAAATAGTCCAAACTTGTAAGGAAGTAGCTATGGATTATAGCTCTTTGTCAGCAACACTCTTTACTTTACTTCGTACGTGATTTTAGCGTTTGCGTTTTATTCTTAAAAAGTATCGTATGTTGGTATAAGAGGGTCATTTCATTTTCACTTCTGTTCACATGCCAGACAGAAACCACTATTGCTTACATTTGTCAATCGCAAAAAATCGACATTCATTTTCTTTGCTTTCTCATGCAAAAGATTCACTTCTTTTCAAGCAAAAACGGTAATACGCAATTTTGGTGTTGACCACCTGCAACTAATATAGCCCTCAAGAGTGCTATCAACCCGAATTAACTCTGATCAAATGAGAATAATACCACTATTATTGATCCTGGCATTTTTTTCCTTTCATCCTCCTGCAATCAGTCAAACATTACTTGATAATAACAACCCTCCCAATAAACTCGGGGTGTTTATCGATGGCTGTGAACGGTGGGATGGAGGTTGTGATTTAGATTATATCAGAACGGAAATTACGGTCGTTGACTTCTACAGGGACAACCAAAAGGCTGATGTCTTTCTGCTGATTAATTCGAACAGATCCGGTGGTGGGGGAAGACAATATGAACTGATTTTTATCGGTCAACAAAACATTCATGCGGGAAGAAGAGACACGCTCTATGTAGATAACAAACAGACTGACACCGACTTTGAAGTGCGGGCAAAACTAACCCGGTTTATCAAATTAGGTCTAGCTCCGTTTGTTGCGAAAACCAAAGCTGGAGAGCAGATCGAAATCAATATGAAGACTGACTCTACCATTGTGGAAAATACAACACAGGAAAGTGTTGATCCCTGGAATTATTGGGTTTTTAATGTGGGGAGTGATGCTAACATTGAATTAGAGGAATTGAGCAGTGAAATCAATATTGGCGGAGACATCAATATTAACCGTATCACGGATAAATGGAAAATATCCTTATCCGGGAGAATAGATGAAAGGCTGAGAAGAACGATTCAAAAAGTACCAAGAGTTGATGACAACGGCGATCCGGTTCTCGATGGGGACGGAAACCAGATCATCGATGAAGTCCAGAATAATTTTGATGTATCAGAATTTGGATTTAATCACCAGCTTGTGAAGTCTATTTCACCCCAATGGTCTTATGGGTATGATATTGCCGGTCGTCAGAACACCCGACTTAATTATCAGTTTCAGACCAGCTTCAGACCCGCTGTAGAGTACAATTTTTTTCCGGAAGCAGTGCAGAATTCCAGATTTCTGAGAGTGAATTATGGGATTGAATTCAGGAATAATCGATATGTCGAAGAAACGATTTACGATGTTCTTAAAGAAACCAGGGTCCTCCATAGTTTGAGAGCTAGCCTGGGACTGAATAAACGATGGGGAAACCTGGAGGTGGGATACCGTGTAAGAAATTATCTGGATGATGTTAGCTTTTGGTCCACAGGTTTGAATATCAGAGCAGAAGTCCGTATCACCGGGAATTTTTCGTTTTATGTAAGGGCAGAAGCCAACTACGTAAAGGACCAGATTTACCTGGCAGCCGGAGACTTCACCGAGCAGGATATTTTAAGCGGAAGGGTAACCCTACCCTCAGCTTATAACATCGATACCAGGTTTGGATTTAATTATCGGTTTGGTTCTATTCTCAATAACTTCGTGAATCGAAGATTTTTTGGAAGGGCCAATTTTGTTGGGAATGATTAAAAAACTTTAATGCAGAAAAATGTCCCAAGCCCTGGCCGGCGATGAGCCTGTCCGCCTCTGGCGGAGCTATAGGCGTTGTTGTAATGCGTTTGATCTTTTCAAGATCTTGAGTCTTTCTATCCAGAAAATATTGGATTTAAAAAACTGTAAAGCTGTTTCGATTACTCGATCGCTTTTGTCTCTTGATGGTTTTGAGATGAAACGCGCCTTGGAATTGCTGAAATCCAACGTGTTTTTTTCATCTATATCACCCTCATTGTCTGTAAAAAATGAGACAACTTTTCCATCCAGATTCCACTTCCCTTTACCGTATTGATTTTTTTCCCAAGGAATTCCCTTTTTGTGATTCTCGTAGGCGTGAAATAGAAAAGTGCCATCCGAGTTCATAGTTAAAGAGTACTGAATTAAGTGCTCATTTTCGGTACCTGCTTGGAAGTAATACTCTCCAACCAGATTACCTGATTGAGAGAATGACATAAAGCATAACGCAAAGAAGATACAGGTGATTAGACTTTTCACAGGAGTTGATTTAAATGCATTACTACGACGGTTCCGGCCCTGCCTGCCGGCGTTTAGTGTATGAGCAGTAGCGGATTTAGTTACTATTACTCTTCAAATAGTAAGATAATCAATTAAACACAATCGCGGTTCAGGTTAAGATACAAACCGCTATTGCTTATACATATTGTTGGCTGTTCGTTCTTTTCTGCTATTAAGTCATAAATTATAAAGCATAAAAAAAGGTGCAAGTTGGACACTTACACCTTGTATTGAATGTTTTGTTTAAAAAGTATTTATTTCCTTTTTATTTCTGCAACAACTTCTTCTGTAGTGAAAACATGACTTGCTATCATTCTAAAATTTACTAATGCTGCTTCATAACCATTTAGACCTGGTAAAATGGCAGCTGCTGTAGCATCTTTTACTACAGATAATTCAAAGCCATTCTCAACCAACTCTCTCATATGAGATTCTGTACATAAGTTTGCAGACATTCCTGCTAAAATAACTTTACTGAAACCATGTTTACGCAATTGTAAAGCTAAATCGTTTGATTCAGGTCCATAAAGTTTGTGTGGACTGGTTACAATTACATTATCACCATTTATGTATTTTTTATATTTATCTAACCAATCAGCGCCTGAATTTTCAAAACCTTCTGTTGTTAGTGCACCTTTTCTATCAAACATAGTGATTTTGTGCATTAACGCTTCTAAGGCTCCTTCGAATTCCCAAGTATGGTCATGTTTGTAATAGTAGTGTGGAGAAACAAATACGGTGATGTTTTTTTCTTTGGCAATTTTAAATAATGCCTCAATATTATCTACAGTATTGTTGGCTGTGACACTTTCTCCAACAACTCCCCATGTTACCCCTTCTGGGCTTAAAAAATCATTTTGCGGGTCGGTAATTACAATGGCTGTATTTTCATCTACTGTAAATCCTGGATCTGGTAATTGTGCAAATAGG
>JBFKFP010000064.1:0-14590 GCA_041618535.1 Flavobacteriaceae bacterium | reverse complement strand
CCGATTGGCAGAAGGAGATTTATAAAACTGCTGTCGGTACTATCCACAACCTGACGGTGAGTCAGGGTTGGGATACCTTTAATTACAGGGCCAATCTCAACATATTGGGCCAACAAGGTGTATTGAGGGGCGACCTTTACGAACGTAGTGCCCTGAACCTTGCATTTGTTAAAAGACTATTTGACAATAGCCTGAAATTAACCCTTACCACGAGAGGTATTCTGGATGATAACAAATATGCTAACAACGGTGCAATAGGCAGTGCAGTGGCATTTGACCCAACCCAACCGGTCAGGACCCCGGATGGTTATTTCTTCCATTATTTCGGGGAAACGCTTGCCCCACAAAACCCGGTTTGGCGTCTTGAAACTGACAACAACCGCGCAAGGAACAAGAGGAACATCACCAATTTGAACATCGATTACCGATTCTGGTTCCTGGAAGATCTGAAACTAACGGTTAATGCCGGTATTGATTATTCAGAGCTGAACGGAGAACAATTCAGTTTGGCCAGCCCGACACGACCGGGTGATCCGAACTTTGAAAACTTCTATTCAGGGTTGAACCGAAATACCCTTTTAGATTTCTATTTCAACTACAATAAAGAATTGGAATCTCTTAATACGGTTCTTGATTTGACCGCTGGTCACTCCTTCCAGGAGTTCTACATTCAATCTGATCAGCGAAGAACTGAGAACGGCATCTTGACCACGCGCCCGCAGATCATAAACAGGAACGCACTGGAATCCTATTTCACTCGTTTAAGCCTTGATATTGCAGATAAATATTTGTTATCTGCCAGTTACAGGCGGGACGGTTCTTCACGATTTAATCCTGACGGACGGTGGGGTGATTTCCCTGCGGTTTCGGTTGGTTGGAAGGTTTCTAATGAACCATTTATGGCAAATTCCTTCTTTTCTAACCTCAAATTACGCGCAGGTTGGGGTATAACCGGACAAAACGAGATAAATAACAGCTATGCTTATCTTGGAATTTACTCACCCGGTGATCCGGATGCAGCTATTCAGTTCGGAAACCAATTCGTCAATACACTGCGCCCGGAAGAGTTTGATGAAAACCTGAAATGGGAGGAGACTTCCCAATATAACGTGGCCCTGGACTTCGGCTTTTTCGGGGAGAGACTAACCGGAACCATTGACGCCTATTACAGGGAAACGGACGACCTCCTGGCAGTTGTACCTGTGCCTGCAGGATCGAACCTTTCCGATCAATTGGTAACCAACGTAGGATCAACTACCAGCCGTGGTATTGAATTCAGCCTTAACGGCGACGTGATCCAGCAGGATGACCTGAAATGGAATCTCGGTTTTAACCTGACATTCCAGGATGTTGAGATCGATAAATTGAATCTTAGCGGAGACCCCAGTTACTTTATTCCACAGGGAGGAATTTCCGGTGGAGTCGGTAATACGGTTCAATTGTGGAGACCAGGCCTGGATCCATCTACATTCTTTGTATTCAGGCAGGTTTATGACAATGACGGCAACCCGATTGAAGGGGCCTATGTAGATGTTAATGGAGACAACCAGATCACCGAAGCAGATCGTCAGGCGTACAAAAAAGCTACTCCGGACGCCTTCGCTGGTTTAACCTCAAGCCTGAGCTACAAAAATTTCGATTTTAGCTTTACCTTTAGGGGAAGCTTTGGAAATTACATGTATAACAACGTTGCATCCGATAGAGGAAACCTTGCAACTATCATCGATGCGCCGGGTAATTACTACCCCAATGCCCATAGTGATGTGTTGAACACCAATTTCGGTGAACCAAGGTTGTTCTCAGATTACTACATCCGAAATGCGGATTTTGTCAAATTGGACAACGTTTCACTTAGTTACCTGATCCCGGGTGAAAAAGTAACATTGAGAACGTCGTTTACCGCAACAAATGTATTTGTGATAACAGACTATGAAGGATTGGATCCTGAGATATCTGGCGGAATAGACAATAACTTTTATCCAAGGCCGAGAACCTTTGTGCTAGGTCTTAATTTCACGTTTTAATAATGGAACAAATAATTAAATTCAACGCTATGATAAGAACACTGAAAACGATCCTGATCGTTGTGCTGGCTGTGTTTATGGTTCAGTCTTGCGAAAACGACCTGGACTTACAACCAGAAGACGATCGTCTGACAGGGGACGCAGCCTTTGAAGATCCTGATTCTTACCGATCATTCCTCGCAAAAATCTATGCGGGAATTTCACTTAGCGGACAGGAAGGTCCGGCTGGTGATCCTGACCTGGTCGGTCTGGATGAAGGATTTTCCAATTACCTGCGACTATATTGGAAAATGCAACAGCTCACAACCGATGAGGCTGTGATTGGATGGGATGACGGTACCATTAAGGACCTTCATGCTCAAAACTGGACTTCAGGAAATGAATTCATCAGAACCATGTATAGCAGGATCATGTATCAGATTGCCTTGTGTAATGAATTCCTGCGTCAAACCACCGATGATCTGCTTAATGCCCGTGGCGTAGATGCCGATCTCAGGGCAGAAATACAGACTTTCAGGGCTGAGGCCCGGTTCATGAGGGCATTGAGTTACTGGCATGCCATGGACCTGTTTGCCAACCCTCCTTTTGTAACCGATGAGGACCCGATTGGAGCTTTCCTTCCGGATCAGATCCAGAGAGCCGAACTCTTTTCCTATATCGAAAGTGAACTCCTGGCTATTGAAGATGCCATGGTGGCCGCAAGAAGCAATGAATATGGCCGCGCAGACCGCGGTGCACTTTGGATGCTCCTTGCAAAGATCTATTTAAATGCCGAGGTTTATACCGGGACCGCACGTTATTCTGATGCCATCAGCTATCTTGATAATGTTATCGGTTCGGGTTATTCCATCCCTGACAATCCTTACTACCAGTTATTCCTTGCTGATAATGATATGAACGGAGCCCAGGAAGAGGTGATCTTCACCATTCCTTTTGACGGGCTGAGGACACAATCCTTCGGAGGAATGACCTTCCTTGTTCATGCACCTGTTGGAGGATCCATGGATCCTGCCGACTTTGGAATAAACGGGGGATGGTTCGGAATTCGTACCACATCAGCATTCGTCGAAAAATTCGATGAGCAGCCAGACCTTGGAGCGATCAACAATTCACTTGGCCCTCTTTCGGCCTGGGGCATTGTGGGAAGTGCTACTCCAAATGGCTGGGGTGACCCGGATGAGGATATGCATGAAACCGGGACTGACCAATATGCCCTTTACCTCGACCTGGTAGCAGGTGAGATCAAATTCCGTTTTGATAATGCCTGGACCATAAACCTGGGTGATAATGGTGCCGACGGCAGTCTTGAACAGGATGGGGCAAATATTGCCATCGCGGAGGATGGAACGTATTATGTAACCCTTGATACAGGAAACCTCACATATTCGATCGAGAAACTTTCGGGTGACGGCCGAAATCTGTTATATACCGACGGTCAATCCCTGGAGATTGATAATATTTCAGCCTTTAATAACGGTTACGCTGTTGCTAAATACCGCAATGTGGACATAAATGGAGTTCCGGGGTCAGACCCTCAAGGGGATCATCCTGATACAGATTTCCCGATGTGGCGACTTGCTGATGCCTATCTCATGTATGCGGAGGCTGTCCTTCGTGGTGGAGGCGGAAGCATCAGCCAGGCGGTTGCCTATATAAATGAACTCAGGGAGCGAGCCAATGAAGGCAGCTCGATTGCCAATATAACTGAAAGCGATCTCACGCTTGACTTTGTTCTTGATGAGCGCTCGCGTGAACTGCACTGGGAATGTCACAGAAGGACAGACTTGATAAGGTTCGGTCAATTCTCAGATCAGGGTATCTGGCCCTGGAAAGGCAACGTTCCGCAGGGAGCAACAACAGAGGCGTTTAGGGATGTGATGCCTATTCCTGCATCAGACCTTGGCGTAAATACCAACTTAACTCAAAATGAAGGATACTAAAACTAAATACAATGAAACAAATTAAAATAATAGGACTTTTATTGCTGATCGTTTTCGGATTCAACAGCTGCCAGCAGGATGATGATGTGGTTTTTGTTGCAGGTAGCACCGAACTCAGCTTTACAAACTCGTTTTTATCAGAATACGTCTTGGTTCCTGCTGCAGCGGGAAATATCGGTGAGCGTTTTACCTGGAATACCCCGGATGCCGGAGTTCCTACAAACTTCACCTTCGAACTACAGAATTCCATCAGTGGCGATTTCAGCGATGTACAGACCATCGGTAGCACAAGTGGAAATGAAATTGCAGTGACTATAGGTGACCTTCTGGGTTATGCAGCCCAGGCCGGACTGGATGCTGATCCTAACACTGAAAATCCGAATACAGGCCAGGTTTCATTCAGGCTAAGATCAGTAATTGGAGTAGACGGTAATGAGACCTTTTCCGCTCCACAGGCGCTAACCCTGGTTCTTCCCGAACAAACAGACGAACCTGTCGCTGTTTGCGATTTTGATCAACTCTTCGGAGTTGGTGCAGGACTGCCGGACGCAGGTTGGAGCTGGGACAATCCTGTGGTCATTCCTTGTACAGGAAATGGTGTTTATTCTGCTAATGTGAACTTTACCAGTGATGGCGATGCCAACTTCCGTTTCTTTACAGTTGAAACCGACTGGGGATCAGGCCAGAACTACCCGTTTTACGAGGATGCCGGGTATGCCATCGATGCAAATTTCGAAAACGCCAACGATGGCGACAGCAACTTTAAATTTATCGGCACTTCTGGATTGTATTATCTTGAGATCGACACTGTAAACAAGACCATCATCCTCGATGACCCACAGGCAACAGGAACTTGCGAGTTCGATCAGCTCTATGGTGTCGGAGCCGGATTGGCAGACGCAGGATGGAGCTGGGACACCCCTGAATTATTCCTTTGCCAGAGCGATGGAGTATATTCTGCAACCGTTTCACTTCAGAATAACGGTGGTGCCGATAACAACTTCCGATTCTTTACTGTCGAGACCGACTGGGCGTCAGGAAGGAATTATCCATATTACGCCGATGCCGGATATACGATCGACGCTAACCTGGTGAATGCGAATGATGGCGACAGCAATTTCGCTTTTGTCGGAACTACGGGAGTTTATACCCTTACCATCGATGATAACAATAAAACGATCACCTTGGAATAATCTTGATTAAAGAAAAAAAGGCTATGCTCGTCATAGCCTTTTTTTTAAATCAGAATTGTTATGAAGAAAATATTACTATTCTTTTTACTTTTTGTCATTGGATATACCAACGCACAGGTTCAAACCGGGACCTTTACAATCGATCCGGCCACCTTCGATGAGGACGAGGAGATCACCATCACCGTTTCAGGGATTGATCCCACTGTCTGGAATCCCGGTCAACCAGACAATATTTATCTCTGGGCCTGGTACTTTGATTTAAACGACAACTTCGTTGGTGATTCACCCACCAATGGCGATTGGACTAATTCCAACGAAGTCCAGAAAATGACCAATAATGGTAACGGGACTTACAGTTATACCCTGACCCCTACTTTATTTTACGGAGATACAGGGATAGGGCGTATCGGCATGCTGGTTAAGGCCAAGGATGGAACCGGAGACAAAAAATCACAGGACCACCTGGTTGAAGTTGGCCGGGTTCAGGTTAGCATCCTTACACCAAGTGAGGATCCTGTAATAATAAACAGCGGCGACGACCTCCTGATTCAGGCATGGATGAATAACGGAAGCGAGGTTGGAAATTTCGAAGTCTTTTTAAATGAAGTATCCCAAGCCACCGGCTCGGGATTCCCGACATTTCAAACAACCTTGACAAATGTAACTAGTGGCGGGACTGTTAGGGTTGAAGGTTCTCCTTTCTCTTCTTCAGATGTGGGTGAAGACACCTTTGAACTGATAATTGCACCAACTGTTATTCAACAGGCCCTTCCGGCCGGAGTGGAAGACGGTATAAACTATGACAATTCCGATAATACGAAGGCAACCCTGGTACTGAATGCTCCTAATAAAGATTTTGTTTATGTTGCAGGAAGCTGGAATGGATATAATCCCGGAGCGGCCGACCTCATGAAGCAAGATCCGTCAACAGGGAAATATTGGCTGGAGATAAGCGGACTGACACCTGGAACAATTTATAATTACCAATACTGGGTTTACGATCAAAACCCGATCACTGATTCACCTAGTTTAGTAAAAACAGCAGATCCTTTTTCCACTTTGGTTTTATCTCCATTTGACGATCCCGGCATTCCGGCTTCAACATATCCCGGCCTTCCTGCTTATCCGGCTGGACAGGAAAGAGAGGTAACCGTCCTTCAAACCGGGAGAACCCCATATAACTGGGTTGTACAGAACTTCAGCAAACCCAAAAAAGAAGACCTTATCGTTTACGAGGTCCTTATCCGGGATTTTGATGCTGACCGAAATTTTCAGGATCTTATTGACAGGATCTCATATTTTAAAAACTTAAATGTCAATGCTATTCAGCTTATGCCTGTCATGGAGTATGACGGCAATGAAAGCTGGGGTTACAACACAGCTTTCCATATGGCCCTTGATAAATTCTACGGGACCGAGGATAAATTCAGGGAATTTGTAGATTTATGCCATCAAAACGGGATAGCGGTTATCCTTGATATCGCCCTTAACCATGCTACAGGGAGAAATCCATTAGTGCGCATCTGGATGGATGATCCGGAGAATGATGGTTGGGGAGGACCAAGCACCGAAAATCCATATTTCAATCAGTCCGCAACACATTCGTATAGTGTATTCAATGATTTCGATCATTCCAATGCGCTCACTCAATATTACACCGAAAGAGTAATTGAGCACTGGATCAATGAATTCAAGATCGATGGATTCCGATGGGATCTCACAAAGGGGTTCACCCAGAATTGTACGGCCGGTGATGAAGGCTGTACCAATGGTTATCAGCAAGACCGGGTTGACCGGCTTCAGGCCTATGCCGATCATTCATGGTTGCAGGACCCGGATCACTATGTCATTTTTGAACACCTCGGAACAGATGCTGAAGAACAGCAATGGGCCAATTACAGGATCGGAGAAGGAAAGGGAATAATGATGTGGGGGAAAATGACCGATCCGTATAACCAGCTTACAATGGGTTATGCCAGCAGCAGCAATTTTGACCGGATGGGACATGTTGCCCATGGGTTTACCGAAGCAAGAGTAATTGGATATCCTGAAAGTCATGATGAGGAGAGGCTGATGTACAGGAATCTTCAGTTTGGAAATTCAAATGGCGGGTATGATGTAACTGACCTAAATACCGCTTTGGGCAGGATGCCTGCTCTCGGAGCTGTGGCGTTTACCATTCCCGGACCTAAGATGATCTGGCATTTCGCTGAATTGGGAATGGAGAACTCTCTTTGGACCTGCTCAGATGGATCCGTCAGTTTCTCAAATCCAGATTGCAAGCTTGATACCAAACCCCAGCCGCAATGGACCAATAACTGGCCGTCAGATCCAAATCGAAGTGCAATTTACAATGCATGGTCCAGGATTTTTAATCTGAAGGCGAACGAAGCTGTTTTTGAAGGTGATTACGCTATAAATTCCGGCAGTTTACTGCCTCGTATTTATATTTTCGATAATTCCATCCCAAGCAATGAACTCAGGAATGTGGTTGTTTTGGCAAATTTTGATGTAGTAGCACAGAATATTACACCTGATTTCCCTTACACCGGAACATGGTACGACCTGATGGATGCCACCGGAAGTACATCGATTAGTGTGACCAACACAGCCTCCCCGATCAATCTGAACCCGGGGGAATTCAGGATCTACGGCAATGCTCTTCCACAGACCCTAAGTACAGGAATTCCGGAAATTTCCGAGGGTCTTAAATTATTCCCGAACCCTGCTGCCAACAGTTTCCAGCTAAGTATGGAGGTAGAAGGAGTTCGTGTATATGATATCACCGGAAAAGAGGTGAAATTTTTTATGGGGACTTTTGGCGCCGGCAGTTCATTTGATATTTCAGACCTGGCTGCGGGCCTGTACCTTGTTAAAATACAAAACACGATGGGAGCAAATCAATCTACTAAACTGATCAAACAGTAATTTGATAGTCTAACCAGCTTATACCACCGTGATGAGCTCCCGTTTAAACGGGAGCTTTTTTATGAGATTATTTGTCCGTCCTGCATGGTGATAATCTTATCTGTACGGCTCGCAAAATCCGGATCATGAGTGACTACCAGAAGCGTTAACCCTTCATCCTCGCACAGCCTTTTAAAAATATTATAGACATTGTCTGAATTATAAGTATCGAGGTTCCCCGTGGGTTCATCTCCCATAATTATTGACGGACTGTTGATCAGGGCTCTTGCGATAGCCACGCGTTGCTTTTCCCCTCCTGAAATCCTGGAGGCTCGTTTAGCGGCGAGTTTATCTATTTCAAGGATTTTCAGTTTCTCCATGGCATTGTACTCGATCTCCTCCAAAGTATTTTCGCCTAATTTCTTGGCCGGGAGCATTACATTTTCCAAAACACTGAACTCTGGAAGTAAATAATGAAATTGAAATACAAATCCGATATACTTGTTCCGAAGATAGGAGAGTTTATCATCTGCCTGACCGGTCACCAGGCCTTCATTAAGGAATAATTGCCCGTTATAATCGGTATCCATCGTGGATAAAATATACAGCAGTGTCGACTTACCACATCCCGACTTTCCCATAACCGAGACGAATTCACCCTGTTTGATCTCGAATGAGATGTCCTTAAGTACATGGAAGAGGACAGGCTTCCGGAAATATTTATCTATATGTCTTGCTTCCAGAACGGTTTTCATAATCACTGACCACGAATAATATCGACCGGATCTATACGTTTTGCCCTCCTGGATGGCAGATAGCCGGCAAAAAAAGTTGAGAGCAATGCGAAGGTTATCCCGATAATAAAGAAAAACGGATTGAAGTTTACCGGGAAGGTTTTAATCGTTGGAAGGGCCTCGGTCTCAAAAGGAAGATTATCTATCAGGTTAGCCAGTCCAAGCCCGATCAATAATCCCAGGATACCACCGGTTAGCCCTATGATAAGGGCCTGGCTCATAAAGATCATCTGTACATCGCGACCCGAGAAGCCTGTTGCCTTGAGAATGGCAATATCATTCATCTTTTCGTAGATCAACATGTTGAGAATGTTATAAATTCCAAAGCCGGCCACTATAAGCAGGGTTATGGAGACCGAGTAAGTGATCATATTTCTGATGGTCGTTCCTGTTTCAAATTGAGCATTGGCAGTATTTACATCAACAGCTTTCAGGTCGAATTGCTTTTCTATTTGCTTAGACATGGCCAAAGCCCGTTCCATGTCATGCAATTTCACATTGATGTCGGTGATGAAGGTCTCCGGCTCTCCCATGATCCGTTGAACGGTCTTAAGGTTCGCATAGCTCTGAATATTATCTATATCGGCAATACCACTTTGAAAGAAGCCAACTATCTTAAGAGGGAAAACCTGTCCTTCAATGGTACTGATCTTTACCCGGTCGCCAATTTTGAGTGACATGTTCTCCGCAAGGCCTTTCCCGAGAAGAATACCATCATCATGCCTGTAAAGATCTTCTGATGAACCCTCTAAGACGTAATTGTCAAAATTAAAAAGACGTGATTCTTCCAGCGGATCGATCCCCGTAAGATTACCCCCAAGCTCTATACTTCCGGCTATATAAAAAATTTGTGAGTTCAACCTGGGAATCGCCCCCTTCACATTGGTGTCAGAATTAAGATAATGCAGAATGGGCAAGCCGTTGTGAATCTTACTTTGAATTTGCCTGGGTTTGATGGAATGAACTACTTTAAACGAATTCCTGAACTCCTCGTAAAGGTCCAACGGCTGCTTCTCGGATGGCTCGATCTCACTGTAAATGTGAATATGGGGCGTTTGGTCAAGAACCAGGTCGTCAAGCATTTTGTTAAGCCCTGTCATAAAACAAACCAGGGTGATATAAGCTCCAATCCCGAAAGTAACACCGAGGGTTGCCGTGGTGGTCTGCTTAAATTTTGTTAGCAAATGGGTTTTGGCAATGTTCAATATGACCTTCCACCGTATCATCAGTCTGGCTTATAAATGACCGTTCCCTCTGAAATCCCGCTTAAGATCTCCACCTCATCCAGGTTTGAAACACCCGGCTCAACTTCATTGAGACCCTCCGAGGTTTTGACCATGTTTCCTTCAACCAGGTAATCCCTGGGAATTACCAGAACATTTTCACGAATATCGGTTATGATGTTAGCTTCACCGGAAAGACCCGGATACAAGGTTGGAGGCGGGTCATCAAAAACTGCCTCAACCAAAAAGGTCTGGTTTCTGAGGTCTTTATTCGGGTAGATCTTACTTATTCGCCCCTCAAATACCTCTCCTTTATAGGCATCAAGACTGATTAAGACCCTTTGACCTGCTGAGATTTTTACAATATCCACCTCGTCAACCAGCAGTTCCATAATAAAACTCGTGCTGCTGCCAATTTTGGCTAAAGATTGAATTGAACTTACCAATTCTCCCACATTTCCTGGTATGGAATAGACTTTCCCGTCAATCATGCTCTTTACCGTAAAGTCGGCCGTGTTCACAAGGCTCACCTCATAGGAGTTCCGCGCCTGCTGAACAGCGGTTTCTAATTCGATCTTTGTTCTTTCATAACGGCTTTTTAGCAGGTTTAACTGGTTAGAGGATAACTGATACCTCAGTTCAGCTGCATCGTAATCAGCCTTCGAACCAATTTTCTGATCCCAGAGATTTTTCTGCCTGAAATAGTTAACGGAATCATTTTTAAAGTTCAACACTGCTGCGACAATCTCATCCTGAATCCCGGCCAGGATAGCTGCTCCCCCACTATAATTTTCACGAGCCAACTGCAATGACAGGCGTGCATTTTCAGCATTGAGCTTTGGCGCATTATTGATGATCTGTATCAGGGGATCGCCTTTTTTTACATGGTCTCCTTCATCAACAAAAATCTCACCTATTAAACCATTTACTGCGGAATAGGCATCGTAAAGGTTTTCAGGCTGAACGGTTAACGAGGTATAAACCGACTCAACCAGGTCCTTTCGCTCAACCGTCAACTTCTCGGTATCATTTCCACAGGAAAGTGATATAAGAAGTACAGGAATGAGATAAAAATTACGCATCAGGATGGAATTGACAATCTAAGGTATCTCAAATTAAGAAATTATAACATGATTTAAATCATCAGCTTCGATCATGGCTTTTAAATCAGCATAAGAAAGCGAGTTGATTTTTATCATTGTTCAAATAATAAATAAAGATTAACTTAATCAGTCATGGTAATTTCAATGTGGTAACAGCAAACACATGGCAATTGAATATAAGGCACATACTGCAGATGTACAGATGGTCATAACGGCAAAAAGCCTGGAAGACCTTTTCATGCTGGCCCTTAAAGGCATGGGCAATATTATTTGTGAAAAAGGTTGCGACACAACAGCTGAAAGAACCTCATCTGAGACGATCCATCTGGAGGGAACGGATGTTACTAACCTGATGATAGATTTTTTATCGGATGCCTTATCGCTGTCCTATATCCGGAAGACCCTGTTCTGCGCAATTCGGAACATTCAGATCACAGAGAATTCCATTAAATGTGAAATTAGTGGCTATCCCATTCAAAAAATGGATGAAGAGATCAAGGCGGTGACCTACCATGGTGCCCGGGTCTGCAAAAATGAGAAAGATGAATGGACAGTCAGTATCATATTCGACATATAGATGAAAAAAGTACAAAAATCCGATCTCATCAGGCTGGAGGATTATCTTTGGGAGATCCCCAGTTCCTTCAGACCGGATATGCGCGTTCCAGCGAGAGTGCTTGCTTCTGAAGAACTGCTTGACGATATTATAGACGACAGATCCCTCAACCAGCTGGTCAATGTAGCCACACTTCCAGGCATTCAGGTAGCATCCCTTGTAATGCCTGATGTGCACGAAGGCTACGGCTTTCCCATTGGAGGGGTGGCTGCCACCCTTTATCCCGATGGCGTTATATCGCCAGGAGGAATTGGCTATGATATCAATTGCGGGGTAAGACTGATGATATCGGCCCTAAAAATTGAGCAGCTGCGTAACCGGATGGAATCCCTTTCCAAAGAGATGTATGCCCAGATCCCTTCAGGTATGGGCAAAGGAGGATTCATTCACCTGGATGATGCCCAGATGACCGATGTGCTTTCAAACGGTGCCAACTGGGCTGTAAAGAATGGCTATGGAGAAACCGGGGATCTGGAGTCCATAGAGAGTCACGGCCGACTGGAAGATGCCGATCCTGACATGGTCTCAGAAATGGCTAAAAAACGGGGTAGCGGTCAGTTGGGCACCATAGGTTCAGGCAATCATTTTGTGGAGGTTGGCTACGTAGATGAGATCTTTGAACCTGATATCGCCAGGGCATATGACCTTGAAAAAGGTCAGCTTGTGATCCTTATCCATACAGGCTCACGCGGACTTGGTCACCAGGTGGCAACCGACAACATCAGGCATATGATTGCAGCCATGCCAAAATATGGAATAGAACTACCTGACCGGGAATTAGCATGTGTGCCCTTTAATTCTGTGGAAGGACAGAACTATTTTAAAGCTATGTGTGCCGCTGCGAATTATGCATGGTGTAATCGTGAAGTTATTTCCTGGGAAATGCGAAAAGCATGGAAAAATACTTTCGGTGATGCAGGAGGATCACTAAATCTTTTATATGATGTTGCTCATAACATTGCCAAGATCGAAGAATACGAGATCGATGGCAGGAACAGGAAATTGATCGTTCACAGGAAGGGAGCGACAAGAGCCTTCGGCCCCGGGTTTAAAGAACTTCCGCCCCGTTTATCGGAGGCCGGTCAACCTGTAATTATCCCTGGTAGCATGGGCACTTGTTCGTATGTGCTTGCAGGGACAAACATAAGTAAGAAGATCACCTTTGGCTCCTGTTGTCACGGGGCAGGAAGGAGATTGTCAAGAAGGGCTGCCAAGAGAATTGTAAATGCTCCGGCCCTTAAAGAAGAGCTTGCGGACAAGGGCATATTTGTCCAGGCCGGCTCATTTAAGGGGATAGCTGAGGAAGCTCCCCTGGCCTACAAAGATGTGAACATGGTAGTGAGATCGATACAGGATTCGGGAGTGGCTAAAATAGTTGCCAAACTCAAACCGGTTGGCGTGGTCAAAGGCTGATAACAATTAATTGAAAAATTCATTTCCACTAAGCTTCCATATTGCAAGAAAAACACTCCAGGCGAAGATAAAAGTTCTTTATGGAGCAAGTAATGGATAAAACCTGCTGTCGGCAGGCAGGTTCAGGTTTCTTAAAAAAAGAAAAGCTCCTCATAAATGAGAAGCTTAGTGCGGATGAAGGGACTCGAACCCCCACGCCTTGCGGCACTAGATCCTAAGTCTAGCGTGTCTACCAATTCCACCACATCCGCAAAAAAATTACTATAAACGTTAGTAATCGTCTTTATTTTCAACCTTTTTATTTAAGGTTTCCAATTCCCCGCCTGTACCGAATCGGTACGTTCGGGCGGGCACCACATCCGCGTGTTGCAGTGAATTGCGGGATGCAAATATAAAAGATTACTTCCAATAATTGAATGCAGGTACAAACTTTTTGATGGGTTTTCGTAATTTTAGGGTCTTTGAATAAATCCTTTATATGAACACCATTCAATCTTATATTGCCAGGCACAGGGAACGCATGCTAAATGAACTTCTCGAACTTCTTAAATTACCCTCCATCAGTGCGAATTCAGACTATAAAAAAGACGTCATAAAAACTGCCGAAAGCGTTGGTGAACATCTTAAAAAAGCCGGCTGTGACGTGGTCGAAATTTGCGAGACACCGGGTTATCCTATAGTTTACGGAGAGAGGATCATCTCAGATGAGCTGCCAACTGTTCTGGTTTACGGACATTATGATGTTCAGCCTCCAGATCCTCTCGATCTGTGGGATTCACCTCCGTTTGAACCCGTGATCAAAGCGACTGATCTACATCCTGACGGTGCAATTTTTGCCAGGGGGTCATGCGATGACAAAGGACAGTTCTTCATGCATGTAAAGGCGATGGAATATATGTCGGCTGAGGGAGAATTACCCTGCAATGTGAAATTTATGATCGAAGGTGAAGAAGAGGTTGGCTCGGAAAGTCTCTCATGGTTCGTTCCCAGGAACAGGGAAAAACTGGCGAATGATGTCATCCTGATATCGGATACAGGGATGATCGCCAAAGATGTGCCTTCCATCACTACAGGACTTAGAGGCTTGAGTTATGTAGAAGTGGAGGTAAAAGGACCTAATCGCGATCTTCATTCTGGGCTGTACGGGGGAGCAGTCGCAAATCCTATTAACATCCTCGCTAAGATGATCGCCTCCTTGCATGACGATAACAACCATATTACCATCCCCGGATTTTATGACAGGGTTGAAGAACTAAGCATGAAAGAGCGAAATAAAATGGCAGAAGCTCCATTTTCCCTGGACGAATATAAAGCGGCTCTTGATATTGAGGACGTTTATGGCGAGAAAGGATATAGTACAAATGAGAGAAACTCCAT
>JBFKFP010000063.1:0-14675 GCA_041618535.1 Flavobacteriaceae bacterium | reverse complement strand
TAACTGCCGCTAAATCCATCACCAACAGGACCTATTCTCCAGCCCCATCGCTTGAATCCGAGGTCATTGAAACATGCATCTTCAGAGTAGGCGAAAGCTGTCTCACATTCATCTACACTTTTTTCTTTTTTGTTTACTTCCAGATTTGTGTCTGACACACTTTCTACGTTACAGCCGAAGAAGACGAAAAGGGCTGCCAACGAGAAAAATCGAATTATTGATCTCATTTTTTAAAGATTTGATTAATAGCAGCTTAAAAATAGTTAATTATTTGAGAATTCCGACCAATGATCAAAATTAATGTATAATCGGTTAAAATAATTCGACGAAATACAACCCAGTGATCATATAAAATTTAAAAATTCGTAATGTCCCTTAAGGATCCTTGCGTCATCCACTGTTAGCCAATTCTTTAAAATGGTAGCGTAAACCGACCTGAAATCGATCTCATATTTGATATCCCCGTTATTGTCCAAATTTCTCAAATCATCGAGTTTATTATATATTCCATTGGTCTTTAGATGCTTTCCGATAATGAACAGATTGTTTGCTGCGCCATGGTCGGTGCCATTAGCCGCGTTTTGCCTGACCCTTCTGCCAAATTCTGAAAATACCATTATGAGCGTATCGTCGAAGGTTCCCCCAGCCAAAAGATCATTTACAAAGGATTCCAAATTCTTCGCGAAAATATTCAACAATCTTGATTGCGTATTCAACTGTCCTGCATGGGTATCATAACCGTTATGTGCTGTGTAAAAAATCCTCGTTTGCATTCCTGAATTGATAAATTCAGCCGTCGTTTTAAGTTGTTTGCCAAAGGGATGATCGGTATAGGATTTATAAGAGCGGCCTTTCTTTGATGTCTCATAGATGTACTGGGCACTCGATTCTGCCCTGATCAAAGTACTGTATAAATATCCGAGGTTGTGCTCGCTTAAATGTTGATCTCCATGTTGTTTGATCAACATCTTCAGATAGGGGTCCCGCGCAGCCTGGTAGAGGAATTTTGCGTTTTTAGTAGCTATACCGTAAGACTCCTCACCCTTCATGGCGATCGAAAGCCTGTCACCTATTTCAATAGCATTGAAAGGGTTCTCTCCATATTCATCGAGGTAACGTCCAATCCATCCCTCACTGAGATACTGATGTGAGCCAGAGGCCGTTTGCCATATATCCATAGAGCGGAAGTGCGACCGGTCGGGATTGGGATATCCCACATTGTTGAGGATACACACGTAGCCTTTATCCATCAGACGTTTTAAGGGTAAGAGGTCCAGATGAATGCCTAATTCATCATTAATTGGTATCTGGTCTTTTTTAGCAATCGCAATACCGGGACGGCTTGAATAATAAATATCATTCCTGAAAGGAATAATTGAATTAAGGCCGTCATTACCACCAGACAACTGTATTATCACTAGCCTCTTATACCCCTTTGAAACAGCTACCATCTCATCGAATGCCTGGATAAACCCGGGCACGAAAAAGACACCGCTCACCAATGAAGATTGTTTTATGAATTCCCGTCTTTTCATGATTAACACAATTGGTATTCAGGTAATGACATCAGCTGTACAGCATAAGATTGCTTTCCAGGTGATTTGTGATTTTTGAGCATTGCGGCGGTCCTGGCGCTTACAGGGGGTTGAAGCAACATCTCAGGTAATTCTTCCGTATTAACAATGGCAAAATGTTTATCAAAAGCTTTCCAATCCGGGCTCACATCCAGCATCTTGCTCTGCACTCTTGAAGAAAGGCGTTCAAATAAAGGGTCATAGAACTGCCCGTCCCTCTTAAGGGGAATAATTCCACCACTAAGTAAAACCGATGGCAGTTTAAGGCGGAAAAGCAGGGTATTGGTATTTATCCAGCTCCTTCCTCCCTTCCAGCCCGCAACATTTGGCGGATCAAGCAAGGCCTGTCCCATGAATCTCTGAACAAAGAAACTCTGATTAACCTTATTAAATTTTACCGGAACCGTCCGGTTAATACCGACCAGGAATTCAACCGGAGATTTGATCTTATTGCCAATATTTCTTTCATCATAAAACCAATCTGAACTGAACACATGATACATTAATTTTTCAATATCATATGAATTGTAAAAGACCTCAACCATTTCCTCCAACTGTTCATCAACTATCTTCTCATTGACGAAATAAGTATATATCTTTTCACATATGAAACGGGCACATTGGCGCTTTGCAAGGATGATATTCACAATATCATCACCTGTAAATCGGCCGCGATAACCTAAAAATCGTTTTACCCCGGTATCGTGTTGCCTGAACCTGAAGACAAACCGTCCATCGAAATCATGGAAGTACCCGGTAAACGCCCTGGCACTCTCCCTGATATCCCTTTCGGTATAATGACCAGTCCCTAATGTGAACAACTCCATTAATTCCCTTGCAAAGTTTTCATTAGGGCTTTTCTTTATGTTCTGCTTATTGTTCAGATATTTCAACATTGCCGGTTCTTTGGATACCGCCTTGGTAAAATCACCTAAATGACCCAATGCATGCCTGCGCAGGGTATTGTTGTATTGCTGAACGAACTTTATATTATTGTCGCGACAAACAAAATGGTTAGACCAGAACAGTGTCATCCTCTCTCTCAATACAGCTTTCGGATTGCTCATGCGCTGAAACCAGGCGTAGTTGAATTCCCTGATAAGTTCATTGCTTCTTTTTATGAAATCGCGAAGTTGACGCGGATTCGATTTCATCATCCCGGGGTTTAACCCTTTGAATTCTGAGAGGTCGATATAAAGCGGATAGATAGGCGCCGAATCAGAAAACAGCGTATCGATAATTTGTTGCTTACTCCTACCCTCCAGTAATTGTAACTCCATGGGGCCTAAACCGAACCCTGCCCTCCAAAACAAATGTTGAATATGCTTCTTTTCCATCATCTATAAGACCGCTTAAAAGGCCAATCGTTTAAACAGCATCAAAAACAACGCCATTTTAGATATGGGGAAAGCTAAGAACAAAATACAAAAAACCGCTTTAAAGATTAAAGCGGTTTTCTTCATACTAATACCTGATTGATCTAAAGATCGAACTTTATCCCCTGAGCCAGTGGAAGGTCTGTGGTATAATTGATAGTATTGGTCTGACGGCGCATATATACTTTCCAGGCATCGCTTCCGGATTCCCTGCCCCCTCCTGTTTCTTTTTCACCGCCAAAGGCTCCACCGATCTCTGCTCCGGAGGTTCCGATATTTACATTGGCAATTCCGCAGTCGGATCCAGCATGCGACAGGAAGCGCTCAGCTTCACGAAGATTATTGGTCATGATGGCTGAGGACAATCCCTGAACAACTCCATTCTGCAATTCGATTGCCTGCTCTACATCACCTGAATACCTGATAAGGTAAAGTATTGGTGCAAAAGTTTCATGTTGAACGATTTCAAAATGATTCTCAGCCTCAGCTATGGCAGGTTTAACATAACATCCGCTTTCATATCCTTCACCATTCATTACACCCCCTTCAATAACCAGATTTCCTCCTTCTTCCCTTACTTTCCTGAGTGCGCTTTCATACATGGTAACAGCGTCCTTATCGATAAGAGGTCCTACATGATTGGCTTCGTCTAGAGGGTTTCCTATCCGTAACTGTTTGTAGGCGTCCACAATTGCAGACTTTACTTTATCGTAAATACTCTCATGGATAATCAGTCTTCTTGTTGATGTACAGCGCTGTCCGCAAGTTCCCACTGCTCCAAAGACAGCTCCGATAACCGTCATCTTAATATCAGCGTCCGGGGTGACAATGATGGCATTATTTCCACCCAATTCGAGCAGGGACCGGCCTAAACGCTCACCTACGGTTCTGGCCACAATTTTTCCCATTCGGGTTGACCCCGTTGCCGACACCAGCGGAACCCGTTTATCTGTTGTCATGAATTCTCCCACGCGGTAATCTCCATTGATCAAGCATGAGATCCCTTCGGGAAGTCCGTTTTCCTTGAAAACTGATGCGGCAATATGCTGACATGCCACTCCGCAAAGAGGAGCTTTTTCAGATGGTTTCCAAACACAAACATCTCCGCAAACCCAGGCCAGGGCTGTATTCCATGACCATACGGCAACCGGGAAATTAAATGCGGAAATAATGCCTACGACTCCTAGTGGGTGATATTGCTCATACATCCTGTGCCCAAATCGTTCACTATGCATGGTAAAACCATGAAGTTGTCGGGATAGGCCTACTGCAAAATCACAGATGTCTATCATTTCCTGTACCTCACCAAGGCCTTCCTGATAAGATTTTCCCATTTCATATGATACCAGTTTTCCGAGGGGTTCTTTTAAATCCCTGAGCCGCTCTCCGAACTGACGAACGATCTCACCTCTTTTCGGTGCCGGCATAACTCGCCAGCTTTTGAAGGCTTCTTCAGCAGATTCGATTACCTTTTGATAGTCAGATTCCGTAGTGGTTTTTACAGATCCTATCAACTGCCCGTCGACGGGTGAATAACTCTGGATTAAATCTCCATTGGAGAACCAGTTCATTCCCGTTGAACTGCCTTCGTTTATATCTTTAACGCCCAGTTTTTTCAGTGCTTCCTTAATGCCAAAATCTGTTGCTACTGCTTCCATAATAGGTTGTTTACTTTTAATTCTTTTCAGTTCTGCGAAGTTACTAATTTAATACCGGACGAAGCGGTTCATTCGGGATGAAAATAGTACCTTTAATCGCATTCAATAAAAATAAAAAAATGAGAAATTCACTGGTACTTTTTAGCCTATTTCTGATTCTTGCATGCCATGATAAGTCTGCCGACAAAAGTGACGGCCAGGCAATGATGGACTCCGTATCAACAGAAAAAGCTGACTTTGCAATAGTCATTCATGGTGGTGCCGGCACCATCTTAAAAGAGAATATGACATCGGAGAAGGAACAGGCTTACAAGGAGGTTTTGGAAAAGGCCATTCGCACCGGCTATGAGATTCTGAAAGAGGGCGGAAGCAGCCTTGACGCCGTCACCAAAACCATTAACGTCATGGAAGACTCTCCTCTTTTCAATGCAGGCAAAGGCGCTGTTTTTACGAATGCCGAAACCAACGAACTTGATGCCTCTATCATGGATGGTGCAACTCTTAATGCTGGTGCCTCGGCGGGTACAACCAATGTGAAGAATCCGATAGACCTGGCCAGGGCTGTTATGGATAATTCTCCGCATGTGATGTTGGCGGGGAAAGGAGCCGAAACTTTCGCTCGGGAGCAAGGACTGGAAATGGTGCCCCCAGGCTATTTTTTTACAGAGAGCAGGTTTAATAGTCTTCAACAGATAAAAGAAAGCGAGAAGGTAGAATTAGACCATGATAATAAGCAGGCGTTCTACGATACTGGCATAAAGGATTATAAGTTCGGAACTGTTGGTTGCGCCGCTTTGGATAAGAATGGTAACCTGGCTGCAGGGACCTCCACCGGAGGAATGACTAATAAGCGCTGGGGGCGAGTAGGTGACGCCCCAATAATAGGAGCGGGCACCTATGCCAATAATGCCAGCTGTGCTGTTTCAAGTACGGGATGGGGTGAATTCTTCATAAGGGCTTTGGTAGCCCATGACATATCGGCCCTGATGGAATACAAGGGCCTGAGCCTGGCAGAAGCAGCACGTACCGTCATTCACGAAAAAGTAGGAGGACTTGGTGGAGACGGAGGAATTGTTGCTGTTGATAAAAACGGAAATATGGTGTTTGAATTCAATACTGCCGGCATGTACAGAGCTTCGATGAACGATAAGGGCGACCTTGTTATCAAGATCTACAGGGAATAATTTCAACAGGTTTTATGATAAAATTAACGGCCCGGGATGGTCTATGACTCCATTTCAGGCCGTACTTATTTATGTAAGGGCGTTTGAAGGACCCTGTTAATATTAATTTAATACCTGTTATACAATGAGACATTTCGTTCTGTTTGTCCTTCTTATACTTATAACAAAACCCTTAACCGCGCAATCCCTTAAATACGTTTCGGCTGAGAATGGCCTGTTTGCCAGGCAGGCTCCCGACAGAGGGGCACGATCAATTACCAAGCTTCATTATGGCACCAAAGTGGAGCTATTGGATGAGACCGGTCTGAAGATGGACCTTTTGGAAAAAGAAAAAAAAGTTTCAGGCCAATGGGTAAAAGTAAGAGTTCAATTACCCAATGATCTAGTTACCGGATATGTTTTCGACCATTATCTTACATCGGAAAGAATTGAACCGCGTACGGTGGTTTCTTTTGAAGACATGGAACTTACGATACATGGTATGGAGCTTTATGAATCTGAAGGCCAGGACTACGAAAGCAAACGCAATCTCATTCAGTTCTATGCTGAATTAGGTATGAGCCCTGAAAACAAGCAGGTTCAGCTAAAGCTTAAAAAAAATGTGGATCGAATTGCCGTTTATCAGGCTTATCAAACCAGCCTGACCATTCAGAATGAAGGTCCGCATTGCGACCTTCTGGAATGGAAGCATTACGACTCAATTTGGCTTCCGCTGAATCTTGATGAAGAGCAAAGCTTTACCATTCTGTCTTATAAGGCCGAAGAAGGCACAAAGTTCGTCGATGTTGACTTCGATGATATCAAAAAGGCTGTTCGTGAGTTTTGCGGCTCCGACTACGCAGAAAGGATCAAACAACTTGAGGAGATCGATTATCCGGCGGCTATTTCCATCAGCATGATTTATCTGAAAATTGTCATGTTTGATGAGAAAGGTGAACGGACCGAACGGATCATCGCTTTTGAAATTCCAATGGGCTGTTGAGTTCACCGGGTTTTTATTTCTGTTTTTATATCTTGAGTGATCAAAAGTTTTAATGATGAGAGATCGCTCAAGATTGCCTTATTATGCCGTCATCTTCACATCAAAGCTAAAAGCCAGTTCAGAAGATTATTCAACTATGGCTCGTAAAATGGAAGATTTAGCAAAAGAACAGAATGGTTACCTCGGATTTGAAAGTGCCAGAAGTGAACTGGGTATTAGTATCAGCTATTGGTCAGATCTTGGCGCCATAAAAGAATGGAAAGCGAACCTGGCTCATCTCGAAGCTCAGCAAAAAGGCAAGCTGGAGTGGTACAAATGGTATCATGTAAGGGTTTGTAAGGTAGAGCGCGAATATGAATTTGAATCATCAGACTAAGGATCTCCTGAAAGTCAAAAAGAATTAACTTCTGTAAGCAGGAGGCCTGCTCTCTCATCGATCCATTTTATTTGCGGTGAAAAAGCAGTGCTATTCATAAGAAGATATCGGATATCAATCGCTCCATGAGTTAAAAGGATTCTTGCTTAAAAACGAGTTATAATACTTGATGTCCCCTGTTACTTCCTTTGCCAACCAATCTGGTTTTGTAAATTCCTGGTCCCGGTTCAATAATTCAATTTCTGCTATAATCAGGCCTTTATTATGGCCATGGAACACATCGATTTCTAAAATAAGGTCTTTGTATTTTACCAGGTACCTGGTTTTTTCTATCAAATGATGTTCGCAAAGTCTAAGAAGCAGATCAGCTTCATCCTGAGAAATCTCATGCTCCCACTCGAAGCGAACCAACCCGTCCTCGGAAGACAATCCCTTTACAGCAATTGAAGCTCTATCATCTCTTTTTCTTATTCTCACGGTGCGCTCCGGATCAGTATTCAGAAATCCTTGAACTATATTGTGGGTGCGCAGAGCCTCTTTCTTGAAACTCTCGTTTTTTACAAGGAATTTACGTTCGATCTCTTCCATAAGAATAATTAAAGATGTCATAAATTTACAGGATGGCCAAGGAATTACCAATTCGTAAAATCATTCATGTGGATATGGATGCATTTTATGCCTCAGTTGAACAGCTTGACAATCCCGAACTCAGAGGTCTGCCTGTTGCAGTTGGAGGCGGTGGAAATCGCGGGGTTGTGAGTGCCGCCAGCTATGAAGCCAGGCGGTTCGGTGTGCGGAGTGCCATGACAGGCGTGATGGCTCGGCGAAATTGCCCCGAGGTGATCTTTGTTCCTCCGAGGTTCAAACGATACAAGGAAATTTCCAGGAAAGTTCATTCCATATTCCATGATTACACGGAACTTATAGAACCTTTATCACTTGATGAGGCCTACCTTGATGTAACTGAGAATAAAATCGGTTTCCATAGTGCAACCCTTATCGCCCGGCAAATCAGGCAACGGATTTTTGAGGAGGTCGGACTAACGGCTTCTGCCGGAATTTCAATCAACAAATTTATCGCCAAGATAGCCAGTGACATAAATAAACCAAACGGACAAAAGACTGTTCCGCCAGAGGAAGTCCTTTCATTTTTAGAGGAACTCGATATTCGCAAGTTCTACGGTGTCGGGAAAATAACCGCAAGGCAGATGTACGCCCTTGGGATATTTACCGGAATGGATCTAAAATCAAAATCGGTGGCCTTCCTGGAATCTCAATTCGGGAAATCGGGGCGTTACTATTACGATGCGGTAAGAGGTATTCATAACAGCCCGGTTCAACCGGACAGAATAAGGAAATCGTTAGCAGCTGAGCGAACATTCGAGACTAACCTGTCCAGTGAGGTCTTTATGATGGATAAGCTTGACCAGATTGCAGATGAGGTCGTAAAACGACTTAAAAACAATAATGTTAAGGGTAAAACCATCACTCTGAAGATCAAATACAGCGACTTCTCGCTTCAAACGAGAAGTAAAACCACTGATGGATACACAGACAGCAAGACAACGATAATCAGGGAGATCAGGGAGTTGCTGCAAAAAGAAAAACCAAAGGACTCAGTGAGGCTGCTCGGAATTTCAATTTCAAACCTCGATAATTCTTCAGAAGAAAACAAGGAAGATGAAAAAACTGATATTAGTGTCCAGTTAAAATTCGACTTCTAAAAGGTGCAGGTTGTGATTTCGGTTACCCTTAGGGTATTTACCATTCCCTTTTCCTGAATTGGCATTGCAGCAAGGCTAACGAGCATATCCCCAATATCCAGATATCCTTTTTTACAAGCTATGGCATTGACATCCTCTATGGTTTCATCTGTGCTGACAAATCTATCGTAGAAGAAAGCCTTAACTCCCCACAGCAGATTCAACTGTGTTAATATTCTTTTATTTGAAGTAAAAACAAGAATATGTGCATCTGGTCTCCAGGCCGAAATCTGAAAGGCGGTATACCCCGAATTGGTAAGTGTTGAAATGGCCTTAGCATTGATCTCATTGGCCATGTTAGCCGCATGATAGCATATTGATTTTGTGATATAGCGTTTTGTTCTGATATGCGGTGGCGACTGCGGCACATTGATAAAGTGGGAGTCTTCAACACTCATTATAATGTCTGACATTTTCTGGATAACCTGAACCGGGTAGTTACCAACTGAGGTTTCTCCAGACAACATTACCGCATCAGCGCCGTCCATTACAGAGTTTGCTACATCATTCACCTCTGCTCTTGTAGGTGTAAGGCTGGAGATCATTGATTCCATCATCTGGGTGGCAATAATGACCGGTATCCTGGCCTGTTTCGCACGCAAGACCAATTGTTTTTGAATAAGGGGCACTTCCTGAGCCGGGATCTCTACTCCAAGGTCACCCCGAGCAACCATAAGTCCGTCGCAATATGCCACGATCTTATCGATATTGGTTACCGCTTCCGGTTTTTCAATTTTTGCGATTATAGGAATCTTATAGTCTGAATGCTCCCTGATGATTTCCTCAAGTTGCATCAGATCTTCAGCATGACGCACAAACGAAAGGGCCATCCAGTCAACATTCTGTTTTATGGCGAACAAGGCATCCTTGGTATCTTTTTCAGTAAGCGCTGGTTGTGAAATATTTGTATTGGGCAGATTGACTCCTTTTTTTGAACGTAAAGGGCCGCCCTGTATAACCTTTGCTAAAACTTTAGATTTCTTATCGGTTTCCACAACTTCAAAGATCAATTTGCCGTCATCCAGAAGTATTCGTTCCCCTGCATTAACATCCGCCGGAAATTTGTCGTAATTCATGTAAATACGACTCTTATTTCCCTTAAACGGTTTACCGGTCTCAAAATAGATCTCATCGTCCTTATCTACCACAATTTCCTCGGCCATCACCCCTACTCGAAGCTTAGGGCCCTGAAGGTCTGCCAGGATAGCAGTATTAAAACCATGTTCCTCATTCAACTCCCTTATCATCTTAATTCGTCTTTCGACATCTTTATATTCTGCATGAGAAAAATTGATTCGAAAAACATCAACCCCCATGTCAAGCATGGCTTTCAGGGTTTCCTTATCATTTGTGGAAGGTCCTAAAGTGGCAACAATTTTTGTTTTCTTTCTTTTAGTTGGCATTAGCTAAAAATTAAATTTTCCCGTGATTTCAAATCGCATGCATCAACTTCGTAAGCTGCGGCAACCTGGGGGATTGAATTGATTTTATCAAGAATTAACCTTTGCTGAATAGGATGATGGTCATTCTCAACTTTCAGAAAATAATCGACCTGCTGCATTTCCGGGATAAGCTGAAAGGTCTTTATATTCTTGATCGTTGTGTTAAACAGAGTTCCCGAACTGAAAATACCATCCTCTTCTTTTTTGCAGATGTTTCCTACCAGAGTCCATTTTACATCATGCTGTACATTCTCCCATTCGTACAATGGAAACGAGGCCTTCAGGTATTCAAAGTCAACATCGTAGGAGCAACGTCTCATCTGAAGATCCAGAACTTTGTTCAGATAATAGACAAGGCGATAATCTTCGAGTCTGCAATGTATGGCAAACAGGAGATAAGATGCATCATCAAAATCGTCAACAAACAGTTTGTGCGTTGCCATTGTAATTGATTAGTCGCCGTAAATATAGCATATTAGGTGATAAATTCAGTGGGGGCGCCTCCATTCTTTTATTCCGAATCCAATTAGGCGCTTCTTGAAAATATGCCTGGTGAAAACGCCTTAAAAGGCTCGTGATATCTGACTTTGATAGGCAAAAAATGCTCGTTTGGAGGCCTTTTCTTCTGCCTTTTTCTTGGAGGTGGCACGGGCTTTTGCAATTACCTTATCATTTATGGACAGTCTGACTGAAAAATGTCTCATGTCATCATTCCCGGTATCTTCATATACCTCATAGTCAAAGCTTCTTTTTTCCTTCTGACACCATTCAATGAGCAGGCTTTTATAACTTATAACCTTGCCTTCAAGCTTTTCTATATCCACATGGGGGATAATCACCTTATCGAATATGAATTTCTCACATTGGGGGTAGCCCCTGTCCAGATAAATAGCTCCAACCACAGCTTCAAAAAGGTTTCCATAAATATTATCGCTGAAGTTATCTTTCGGGATCTTGCTCTCAACAAAGTCTATCAGCTTTAATTCTTTTCCCAGCTCATTGAGGTGTTCACGGCTAACGATCTTGGATCGCATTTTGGTTAAATAACCTTCATCACCCTGTGGAACCTCGTTATACAGGTGAGTAGCGATAATTGCACTTAACATGGCATCACCCAGAAATTCCAATCGCTCGTAGTTAACAGGATTTCCTGAAGCATCTTTTTTATTCATGGAGCGATGTGTGAACGCTACTTTATAGATCTTCAGATTTTTGGGCTTAAACCCCAATGTAGAATGAAGGTGCCTAAAAAAATTCCCGTCTGAAGCCGGACGGGAATTAAATATGTTACTCATGAATGACATTCAGAAAATCAATCTAATTTTTTGAATAACACGCAGGCGTTATGGCCTCCAAATCCGAATGTATTGCTCATGGCCACATTTACATCCCGTTTCTGAGCCTTGTTCAGTGTAAGGTTTAACCCGGGATCAATGTTCTCATCAACCGTTGTATGATTGATGGTGGGTGGAACTATGCCATGTTCCATCGATAAGATGGAAGCAATCGCCTCAATAGCTCCAGCTGCACCTAACAGGTGACCAGTCATGGATTTGGTAGAGTTGATGTTAATCGATTCAGCATGATCTCCGAAAACCTCGGAAATCGCTTTAAGTTCAGCCACGTCGCCAAGTGGTGTAGAAGTACCATGTGTATTGATAGCGTCAACCGATTCCGGTGACAAGCCAGCATTTTCAAGGCAATTCTTCATCACTGCAACCACCCCTAATCCGTCAGGATGAGGTGCAGTCATATGATAAGCGTCTGAGGATAATCCTCCTCCAACCACCTCGGCATATATCTTCGCACCTCGGGCAATCGCGTGATCATAATCCTCAAGGATAAGAGCTCCTGCGCCTTCACCAAGAACAAATCCGTCACGGGTGGCATCAAAAGGCCTGGACGCCGTTTCAGGGCTTTCATTTCTTGTTGAAAGGGCATGCATGGCATTAAATCCTCCCATCCCGGCTTTGGTTACCGCAGCTTCACTTCCTCCGGTAACGATAACGTCACAATGACCTAATCGAATTAGGTTCAGTGAATCTATCAAGGCGTTCGCAGAGGAGGCACAGGCCGAAACCGTGGTATAATTCGGTCCCATAAAGCCGTGCTTTATGGAAATATTTCCTGGTGCTATATCCGCGATCATTTTAGGGATAAAGAAGGGATTGAACCTTGGAGTTCCATCCCCGCTGCCGAAGTTCAGAACTTCGTCCTGGAAGGTTTCCAATCCGCCTATTCCAGCTCCCCAAATAACCCCGACCCTGTAATTGTCAAGGCTATTGAGGTCTAGTTTGGAATCTGCAATGGCCTCATCGGAGGCAACCATGGCATATTGTGCGAACTTGTCCATTTTTCGGGCTTCCTTCCGATCAAGATGATCGGTTGCATTAAACCCCTTTAGTTCGCAGGCGAATTTGGTTTTAAACTTTTCCGTATCGAAATAAGTTATAGGCGCAGCCCCGCTTCTGCCATTAACCAAGCCATCCCAATACTCATCTTTGGAATTGCCAATCGGCGTAAGCGCTCCTATTCCGGTAACTACAACTCGCCTCAAATGCATATGATCTTAGACTATTTTTTAGCGTCCTCGATGTATGAAATCGCCTGTCCAACAGTAGCGATATTTTCTGCTTGATCATCAGGAATCTGGATATCAAATTCCTTTTCAAATTCCATGATCAACTCAACGGTATCCAATGAATCCGCTCCCAAGTCGTTAGTGAAACTCGCTTCGCTAACAACTTCATTCTCATCAACACCAAGTTTGTCTACAATTATCGCTTTGACGCGTGATGCAATGTCTGACATAATGTTTAAATTTTAGGTTTTAATTAGATCGCAAAAATAAAAAAGTTTCTTTTAAAACAGGCCGGAAGAGCAAAAATGTGATCCTAATTTAGTCATTTTAAATTGAAGAATTTCCCAATTGCTTCTAATTCTTAATAATTATTCTTTCTTTTGTCTGAACTACGCCAAGGCTGTTTTTGTCTATGAAACGAATTGTAATTTTTGCGTCCGGTTCGGGATCTAATGCTGAAAATTTAATCAGGTTTTTTCATGACAATTCAAACGCGAGCGTGATTCAGGTTCTGACAAACAATCCCCGTGCCAAAGTTATCGATCGTTGTAACAGGCTGAAAGTGAGCTGTATTTGCTTCAATCGCAGCGCGTTTTTTCATACTGATGATGTCCTTGAGATATTAAAATCGAAAAAACCTGATCTCATAGTCCTGGCCGGATTTCTCTGGAAGATACCGGAGAATATCATTTCAGAATTCCCCGATAAAATCATAAATGTGCACCCCGCATTGCTTCCTAATTATGGCGGGAAAGGCATGTATGGCATGCACGTGCATCGGGCCGTAATAGAGAATGGTGAAACGGAATCAGGAATCAGTATCCATTATGTTAATGAACATTATGACGAAGGTGCACTGATCTTCCAGGCCAAATGTGAGATAGATCCTTCAGATACTCCCGAAACCCTGGTTGAAAAAATTCATGAGCTCGAAATGATTCATTTCCCACAGGTGGTAGAAACTCTTTTGTTGCGCAATAATGGCTGATAAAAAGAAGAAATACTACGTAGTCTGGAAAGGTCATAAACCGGGAATCTATAAAACATGGTCAGAATGCCAGGAACAAATAAAAAAATTTAAAGGACCTCAGTACATCTCCTTTGAATCTCAGGCAGAAGCCGAAAAGGCGTTTAAGGGAAAATACTACGACTTTCTGAAAAAAGGAAAAAAGAAACGGACCCTGACAGCCGAGCAACTGAAGCGCATAGGTAAACCGAATCCGAATGCCATTACCGTTGATGCGGCTGTAAGCGGAAACCCGGGAAAACTGGAGTACAGAGGAGTTGATCTTCAGACAAGAAAGCAGATTTTCAGACAGGGGCCCTTCGAGGATGGCACCAATAATATAGGAGAGTTTCTGGCCATAGTGCATGGATTGGCCTGGTTGAAGAAAAGGGGCAGCAACAAACTGATATATACCGACTCGAAGACGGCAATGGGCTGGGTTAAAAAGAAAAAATGCAATACAAAGCTGCAGGCCAATGAGAAAAACGCTGAACTCTTCACGCTTGTTACACGTGCTGAAAACTGGTTGGCCAAAAATGTATACACTACTGTAATTGTAAAATGGGAAACCGAGGCCTGGGGTGAAATTCCAGCTGATTTCGGCAGGAAATAGAAGCTATTATCAAGCCTTGCTCCTGTCTTTTTTACCGAGTTTTTTTTACGTAAGTTTGCAACGAATTCATATAATGATAAATGGGGAAATTACTGATTGTGGGAACGGTGGCATTCGATG
>JBFKFP010000062.1:0-14682 GCA_041618535.1 Flavobacteriaceae bacterium | reverse complement strand
CGCTGTAGGTTGCGAATTGCTCCTCATCAAGAATGTCCTGCAGCCTGGATTTAAAATTCATGTCAACCTTTTCTTTAAGGTTTCTGGCTTCTTTTTCGTCCAGTTTCTTATTGGTCGCTATATCAGCATAAGCCTTTTCCTTGGCAAACATGGATCTTGCAAGAAGGGCAGTCTGATCTTTATCCAGGTTTAAAATTTTCTGAAGTTCTTCTGCTTCCACCTTTATAACTTCATCCATCTGCTTGTATTTCTCCTGGGCAGTGAGTCCGTTAGTTCCCAGGGCAAATAAGAATACCAGGACACATAGCGTAATAAATTTTTTCATAATGTTGGTTTTAAAGTTCGATTTTGAATTCGCGTCGGGAACAAACCGGAGCAGGTTCATGACCTAGGTGTCTAAAATACTAATTTTTGTTATACTAACATAAAAAAAAGCATCGCCCTGGGGCAATGCTTTCCTAAAACCAACCAATCCAACTTATCTCCTCCTTTAGCTCGGAGGGGAATTATTTTCGCGATCGCTTTGATCGCTCTTTTCTGTTTTCTTTTTTCATATGCCCTCTTCTCATGGCACCGCGTTCCCATTTTTTGAACTGCTCCTCGTTTAAAAGAGATTTCATTTCTTTTTTATGGGCGATCTGCTTGTCCAGCCTGCTGTTTAAATGGTTGAAGCGCTCTTCTTTTGAAGGTCTGGTCCATTCACCGGATTCGCGTTCTTTCTTTATCTCCTCCATTTTAGCCAATCTCTCACTGGCATTCCTGAGGTGGATCTGATAGATCTTGTCCTGCTGTGATTGGGTCAGGTCTAAACCCAGTGTCATTTTTTTAGTCTTTAAAGTGGCTTGCTCTTCAGGGCTGAATTCGTCCAGCATTCCGATTTTTGATCCATCACGATCTTTATCGTGACCCGGGCCTTGCTGTGCAAACAGACCTATGGAAACCAGCAGGGCCAACGTTAGCATTATTTTTTTCATCGCTTTCAGTTTATTAGATTACATCCGTAGGACCCAGTTAAATTCAAAAGGTTTAATCAGGTTTGAATATTTAACCACGTCTTAACAAAAAAGGCCCCCATAAGAGAGCCTTTAAGACTGATATAAGAAACGTCCTAGTCGGTTGGATTAAGGATATCATCAATCCTTTCCACAATGTCCTGCAAGTGTATCCTGCTCATATAATCGTTGGTGCGCCCTATGGCATTTCTCGAGTTTCTCTGAATAGTGTTGAGTTCGGCCCTGGCAACCGCCCTGATATCTGACTGACTTGTAGTAACGGCAGTAGATTTGTAATAGGGACTGCCAGTTCGTTGTCTCTGGTTTTCAGCACTCATAAGGTAGGCGAGGCGGTCTATGTGCGCCCGTTGAAGGTTACGCCTGTAGGTATCGATTGAACGGCCTGAAGACAATTCATTCCATATCCCGTTCCTCATATCACGCATCATCTCATTAATTTTGTATGCACCATCCCCGTTCAATGCCTCATTCTCTATCATCCGCTGAAGTCGGCCCAGGCTGAGAATATTATTTAGATAACGCTCCTGAACCGAGCGGATACGCTCAACAGATCCTGAGTATTCGATCTTTTCGAAGATCTCTTTATCGATAAGCCAGGTTGGTGTTTTGAACAACCTGTCGTTCATATAGGACATGGCCTCTTTCTGGTGATCCTTTGGAACATGGGTGTACACCGCGCCGTCCTGATCGGCCGTCTTGTAGTGCTCATAAACCCCACCTATGTTATTAGACACATGACCCATATATCGCCTGAATTGACTGATCACATGTCCGTACATCTCGTTCAGGTTGTCATAATCTTCACCTGCGTTAGTGGTCCACTTTATCAGGTTAGGTACGATGCGTTTAAGGTTGGCGATCCCATAATCGCTGGCTTTCATCGCATTGTCTCCAAGGTCTTCAGTTTGTGAACTCGGATCAACGACATCGCCAACCTGCTGGTGCCCGAATCGGTACATCGGGTCGTTCTCATGTTCCCTGATCCAACTATTAAGTATTGGTTTTTCATCTTCAGCGGTTTCAGCTTCCGGTATTGGCCTGTATCCCCATTCGATGGCATACTTGTCGTATATCCCGATATCGGGCATTAAAGCCACCCCCTCGTCACCCGGCTGGGCGATATAGTTGAAACGGGCATAATCCATTATCGAGGGTGCAGTCCCGTATTTCTGTGTGAATTCCGCATCCCTGAGCTTTTCCACCGGGTATGCTACGCTGCTTCCCATATTGTGAGGAAGCCCGAGGGTATGCCCAACTTCATGTGCGGATACGAATCGAATAAGCCTACCCATAACCTCATCATCGAATTCAGGGCTTTGAGCATCAGGATTAATAGCTGCCGTCTGAACAAAAAACCAACCTCTTAATAAGCTCATCACATTATGATACCAGTTGATATCACTCTCAAGTATCTCCCCACTTCGTGGATCGCTGACATGGGGGCCGTTGGCATTGGGTATGGGGGAAGCCAGGTAACGGACCACTGAGTACCTTACGTCTTCAGGACTCCATTCAGGATCCTCTTCAGGAGAAGGTGGATCTTTTGCTATGATAGCATCTTTAAAACCAGCATGCTCGAAAGCCTTCTGCCAGTCCTCAATTCCCTGCTTGATATATTTTCGCCATTTTTCAGGGGTGGCCCTGTCTATGTAATAAACGATCTGTTTCCTGGGAACAACAAGCTCTCCTCGTTTGAACTTATCCATGTCTTCATCCCGAACTTCCAACCGCCATCTGTCGAGATATCTCACCTCTTTGGAACGCTGGGCATCATGACCATAATCTACCTGACCACGGGCGAACCAACCAACCCGTTCGTCAAAATATCGTCGTCTCATCGGTTCATTCGGAAGTAGAATCATCGAGTTGTTGATCTCGACTGAGATAGATCCGGTTGACTGGTTAGATGGTGGTTCTGAGGACGCATATGTTTTCACATGTCTTGCCTCGATGTTAAAGGGATAGCTTTTTATGCCCTCAATAAATGATCTATTGGCTTCTAGCCTGTTCGCCTTGTAACGTTTTCTGCTGTTTCCATTCATTCCCAGGGCCTTAACATCCTTATCGAATAATTCAGTGACATCGATCACTGTTTTGGTCGAGTCCTTGCTGAATGCTTTAATGGGAAACGTATACAGTACTGGTTCAAAATTAGAGTTGACAACCGCCTCATGGATTGGTAATGAATCGGCGGCATATACCTGGTAGGATACGACCCTAAGGGCGATTTTCTTCCCCTTCTTCTGCCATCTCAGGACCTGGGTATTTTGCTTTCCTCCTCCAAACCCGATTCCTGATGCGGTCTTGGCAATTCGGGTGACCATGAGCATTTCCCTTCCGAAGAGAGAATCCGGTATTTCATAAAAGTATTTACCATCTATTTCATGAACATCGAAAAGACCCTTGTCGGTAATGGCATCTTTGGTGATCACCTTATCATAAGGCTTGATGCCATTTTTCTTTTCATTGGATGATTTGGGTTTGGCGCTGTCTGTTTTTTTTGCTATTTCGGCCTCTTTTGCCTTTTTAGCGGTTGTACAAGAACTCGCGATCAGAGTTAGTGCGAGAAGCAGTAATTTAAATGTATAAATCCTCAAAATATTGGCTTTTGTAATTCGGGCCTGAAAATAAGAAATACTGCTCGGAACTATCCTTCGGAATATGGAAATTATAATATTTTTAACGCAACCAAAGCCTCTCTTTGTTTAATCCAGAGAATTAAGATAAGACTCGATCAGTTCATACCCCTCAGTATGCAGCATTGTGGTCCCGATCCAAGGCATGCTGAATCCGGGATTGTACTCCTGCATCCTGATCAAAATACTAAAACGCTGGTTATAGATATTACTGTCTTCAAAAGGTGTTTCATAAAGCAATCTCAGGGTTGAGAGATCTTCGCAAAACGCACCGTCCTGGTGACAATGGGCGCAATTGACGTCAAAATAGGCCCTTGCACGTTCCTGGCGGCCAAAGGAAGAGTCTTCCCAGTCTGGCAGTTCGGAGACCAGGCTGCTGTCAGGAAGGCCTTCAAGATGGCCATCCTGGATAAGACTATCCAATTGTCCATCGAAATTCATGTTGCGTAATTTCGGGCCAATGGGTGTTTCCTGATCATAAAGGTTATGACATGTAAAGCAATCAGCAGCTCCGGGGATCACATAATTAAGGTTTTGTGTAACGCCGGATTGATCTATATAACTGATAGGAAGGGTAACAGATTCCGGGTTCAGGAAAGCGTCCGTCTGCTCAGCATTCCAGTGATAATTCCCGAGTTCCCATTCACCATTTATTTTGATGAGGACGCGGGTCTCAATGATTCGCCGGCCCTCTGAAAGGTCGGTTTCATCATTATTATAGAAAAAGGTCTTCGTTATAACCGTATTATCGGGAAAGTCGGGAAGGCCATCACCGGCATATTGCATTTTTTCATCCTGTGGAAGAGCTATAAGACGGTCCTTATGGGCATAATCGGTGAACAATGGAGTCACCAGGTCATATTCAAAAACATAGGGTGAAGGATTTAATTCAGCCATCTCACCCAAATAGATGTTCATATCCGATAGTTTTGCTGTAAACTCTGGTATCACCCGGGAAGGCTGTGTTATGAAGCTGAATACCTGGGACTGCAGGCTGGTATTATTTATGCTGCAGATGGACTGCACATAAACATCATATTGTGTATTTCCATCCAGTCCGCGGATTGTGATCTCCCGGTTGACTGTATCGACAAAAGTTCCGTTACCCGGGATAAACCCGCTAGGACCATATTCAACTGTAAAGGAAGCGTTGAGGTTAGGATCATCCCAAATGATCACCACCTCGTCTATCCCGACAGACTGGAGCTGAACATCGTTTACTTCGGCACAAGCCGCTACATTTATCTCGTCATCATTTTTGCAGGAAATAAAGGCAAACAGAATGAGGGCAAAGGGCAATAATTTTTTCATTTTCAGCAGTAGATTAACAGCATTTAAATTTAAAAAATACCGGTTAAAAGTAAGATTGAATATCGATATAAAGTCAATAATTCCCATAAGTGGTCTGGTGGCTTGATGGTAATTTATTATCTTGTTTGAAATAGCCATTTCATGCCTGCCTGGTTAAACATTCTAATTTTAATACTGGCCGTCTATATCGCCATTAGTGTGGCCTTGTATTATTTGCAGGACTATTTCCTATTCAAACCTGAGAAACTACCGCCTGATTTTCAATTTTATTATGATAACCAGGAGACGATGGAATACAATATGGAAACCAGGGACGGGGCCGTAATAAATGGCGTTCGTTTTCTACCCCAGGGTGAATCGAGGGGAGTAGTGTTATACCTTAAAGGAAATTCTAAAAGCATTAAGGGATGGGGCAAATTTGCCGTGGATTTCACAAGGCATAATTATAATGTCGTAATGGTGGATTACCGCGGATTTGGAAAGAGCACGGGCAGACGATCTCAGAAAGCTATTAAACGGGATCTTCAGGAGGTATATAATCTGTTAAAAGAACGCACGACAGAGGATCGGATAATACTCTACGGAAGGAGTCTGGGGTCTGGATTTGCTGCGAAGCTCGCCTCGATGAACAACCCCAAAATGCTCATCTTAGATGCGCCCTATTACAGCCTGACCAAAGTTACTTCCAGGTATATGCCTTTTATGCCTCTCTCACTGCTGATAAAATATCCTTTACCAACTTACAAATGGTTGAAATACGTGAGATGTCCAATCCATATTATTCATGGCACCCATGATAAATTGATTCCATATAAGACAAGTGTTAAGCTCTCGCAGGTTAATCCGGACAATTCAAGATTGTACACAATAATTGGTGGCGGACATAAAAATTTGAATACTTTTGAGTCCTATCATCGTATTTTAGGGGAAATCCTGACAAAAGAACCCGAAGCAATAGATCTCTCAACCACAAGCATTAATGTCGTCCACAGCTCGAAGAAAAGCCGGGAACAGGCTTAGCAGAATCTTACTGGGGCTTTTAACCCTTTACACCGTGATAGCAGGAACCCTTTACTTTTTACAGGAGCAGTTTATTTTCAGACCAAGCAAGCTGCCGCAATCTCATGCATATTCCTTTGATTATCAATTCGAAGAGGTCTTTATCGAGACAGCTCCGGAAGCTATGATCAATGCCCTCCATTTTACAGTTGAAAGGCCGAAAGGCATTATCCTTTACTTTCATGGGAATGCCGGAAACCTTTCAAGATGGGGTAAAATAACCACTTTCTTTGTCGATCATGGATATGATGTCTTTGTTATGGATTACCGTGGCTATGGCAAGAGCACCGGGGAACGGGACGAGGAGGCTTTATACAGTGACAGCAGACAATGTTATAATTATCTGTTACAACGATATAGCGAGGATGACATTATAGTTTATGGTCGCTCTTTAGGAAGCGCCATGGCCACTAAAATGGCTGCAGAATTCAATCCGAAAGCCCTTGTTCTTGAATCGCCATTTTATTCTTTGGTGGATGTTGCCAAAAGTCGATTTCCGATGTTTCCCGTTGAAAAGTTACTCAAATACCAACTCCCGAACTATAAATACATTAAAAAGGTTAACTGCCCCATCACAATCTATCACGGCACCAATGATTTTGTGGTTCCATTCAATTCAGGGGAGAGGCTTTACAAGGCATCAGATGAGAAAAAATCGGAATTTATCATTATCGAAGGAGGCGGACACAATAACCTGAATGAATATTCTTCTTATACCGATCACATCAAAGGTCTCTTAGAATAATAAAGGGACGACAAACCGAAACATCAAGATCAGCAGGATTACCGCAATAAAATTCAGGACAACGCCTACCCTTGCCATCTCGTGCACTTTGACATATCCACTTGCGAACACAATGGCATTAGGGGGAGTTGCCATAGGTAGCATAAATGCACAACTGCTTGCTATGGTTACGGGTATCAGGACATAGAGGATAGGAACATCCAACCCTATGGCTATTCCTGCAACTACGGGAGCCAGAACGGCCACCAGTGCCACATTGCTCATGAGCTCTGTCATAAAAAGCATAAGGACGATCAGGAGACTGACGGTAAGAAGTATACTTATCTCGCTAGTGGCAATGGTATTGGCCACGATGTCTACAATGCCTGATGCAGACATTCCCTGAGCGAGTGCAAGACCGCCGCCAAACAAGAGTAAAATTCCCCAGGGCAGGTTTCGGGTGTCTGGCCAGGTGAGGATGAACCTGTTTCTTCTCATATCAAAAGGCACAGCAAAGAGCGAAATTGCTGCTATCATACTGATAATGGTATCGCTCAGTGCCAATCCGGGGATCATTTTATTTATCAGGGTTCGGAAAACCCATAAGCTAATCGCTATCCCAAAGATCAATAATACCCGTTTTTCCTCTCTGGAGGTAGGGCCTAATTTGGACAGTTCCTCCTGTATGATACCTGCAGAGGTTCCAAACCGAATGCCCTGTGTAGGGAAAAACCATTTGATCAGCGCCATGTATATGATTCCTATGAGCAGTGCTGAAAAAGGTAATCCGAGGACCATCCATTTGAGGAAGGAAACTTCAATCTGGTATTCGTTCTCCAGCAGCCCGATCAATACTGAATTGGGAGGAGTCCCAATTACAGTGGCAATTCCACCCGCATTAGCGGAAAATGCTATCCCCAGCATTACGCTCAGTGCGAAATTCTTATCCTTTTTGGTAAACCCGTCGGCGTCGTCTATCAGCAGGTTAATAACCGACATGGCGATAGGGAGCATGACTACAGTAGAGGCCGTGTTCGAGATCCACATGCTTAAGGAGGCTGTTGCTATCATGAAGCCGAGAACCACTTTGTTGGGCGTGGTACCGGTGATTTTAATGATGTTGAGGGCAATTCTTTTATGGAGATTCACCTTCTCGAGGGCCAAGGCTAAAACAAATCCGCCGAAGAAGAGGAAAACAATCGGGCTGCCGTAATTAGCTCCAACCTCATTTATGGGCAAAACCTTTAAAAGCGGGAACAACACCAGCGGAAGAAGTGCGGTAACTGAAATGGAAACAGTTTCGGTTATCCACCAGACAACCATCCAAAGTGCAACGGCAATAACATTGTCTGCACTTTCTGAGATCAAAGTGGAGGGAAGCAAAAGGATAATAAGGAAGGCCAACGGGCCCAAAAACAAACCGATGCGTTTCGATAAAGGCATGGACGAAGATAATAATTTAGCATTGAGATAGTATATTTTGATGCTATCTGGACGTTTTTCTATTCACCACACATTTAAATGCTGTAAGAAAAGGATTATAAAAAGAACATATTTTGAATAAAAAAATGTCAATTCTTTCCTACATATATTTTTCATAATTACTTACATATGTGAATATTGAAAACTTCCCGAGTATTTAGATTTTACAGATGAATCCTCAAGAATGATCACACCTCAAAAAAGCGTTAAAATATATTACCAAATTGTTAAATCGATCTTAAGGATTGTAACAATAGCGTGGGATAGCAGTCATATATACAAAGAATCATGAGACTTTGACGAGCTATTAATTCAAGCCGTCACATTTTTTAAAACAATCAATTATCAACCAATTAAATCAATTAAAATGTTACGTCAATTATTTGTATTCGTATTTGCGTTATTCGCACTGAATGCAACCGCAGATACCAACCCGAAAGTCGATACGCTAGATGATTACATCGCGATAGAGATCGATAGATTAGAATTAGAGCAGGAATTATTTGGAACCCCAACCAATGGTGAAAATATTGTAAGCATCGCTTCAATTGAAGTGTATGAGTTAGAAGAAGAGATAGTGCTGGATTTCGATACCGCCGACTATCTTCCTGAAGATTTCGATGCCAGAGCTGGCATGGGAGACATTAACTGGGATGAATTCGAGCTTTTCGAACTGGAAGAAGAAATAGACCTGGGATTTGATACCAAGGATTATTTGCCAAAGAACTTCAATCCATATCGTGGAATGGAGTGTGAAAAAGGTCCGGCCATTACCTTCAACTTTTAAATAGCAACAAGTTTGCAGTAGATTGAGTTAGTTATTTTAAAATCGGATCCTGCACTAAACCAGGATTCGATTTCATATGAGAAACCCGACACCAGAAGTGCCGGGTTTTTTATTTTTTATTTCAGTTTAAACCAATGGACCGGCCCGTTTGGAAGAATTGATGGGATTTCTTCTTAATTCTGTGTTAAAAAGTTGAAAACCAGACTTTTTGACAGTTTTAAAGTAGCAATAAAGCCTTAAATATTTTGCTGAGAATGAACCAAAGATCAATTAAAATTGCGTTTTTGACAAGGAGTGAGTCAAAGCATTGAAAAGGTCATAAATCGGTTGTTTTCACCGTAACAATGGCATGATTATTTCGTCTTATATATAGAGAAAAACGAATAAAAAAACTTTAAAAAAATATAATCTATGACACGTTATCTTAATCTGTTTATGGTTGCCCTGTTCAGTACCTCCATAGCTATGGCCAGTACCGCAACCAATAATCCATTTGCCGATTACCTGGCTTCTGAGATTGAACGTTTAGAACTGGAACAGGATCTATTTGGCTTTGACAATAATCATGAAGACCCTCTAAGCATAGCGGCTATCGCTGTGTATGAGTTGGATGAGGAAGTTGAGCTTAATTTCAATACCGGTGATTACATTCCGAAGAATTTTAACGCCAAGGAAGGTATGAATGAGATCGACTGGAATACCATTGAATTGTTTAAGCCTGAAGAGGAGCTGGATATCGATCTGAAAACTGAAGCCAGAACAATTAATCTTAGCAGCTTCTAGGAATTGTTAAAAATTACTCCTTCAGAAGGAGGATTCATTTTCTAATTTATAAATAATTAGTCTTCTTGAAGAAAAGACCCGGTTCAGAATATGCCGGGTTTTTTCTTTTAATCCCATACATAACGCCAGCTTCCGTCGTCCTGTCGCCTCCAAACTGTATGAAAAACCCCGGACTGTTCGTTTTTCGCCCCGCCGCTGTCAATCATCGTATACTTGAATTTACCATAGGTATAACCAAGGGATCCATCATCACTGACATCGATATAGGTTGGTTTCCAGCTCAGGTCAATTGTGGGTGAAGTATTACGCTCATAGTAGGCAATAATGCTGTCTCTCCCTTTAATAAAGCGCCCTTCACGTTGTAATACGGCATGTTCAGTAGCAAAATGTCCGAATGCTGCTGATAAACCTGAGTCTCTCGCCATTCGATTGAATTCTTCCTCTACGGCCTTTATCTCTCCGAGCCATTGACGCCGTTCCGGAGAGTCTTCATAAGTTTCGCAGGATAAACAAAACAAAAGGAGGAGGGTGAAGGAATGTAATCTAATTCTCATCGTCTGTTGTTTAAGGTTGTTGAATCTAAATGTAGGAAATAAATGCGAATTATAAGGTGGAAACGGGGGTTTGCTACCAGGTAATAGGTTTTTGGTGTCAGTTATTAGATATTTGTTATTAGATATTAAGAGATGTCCTAAGTCCTGTTTTAATGGATTATGTAGGGTGCCGGGGTTGGGCTGCTCATGGTCTCAGGCGACTAATTTTTTAGTCGTTTTTCCAGTTGAACAAGGATCTGATCACAGCGCTCATTCAGTTCCTGAAGATCCGGCACTAATTCCATGGCGCTCTTTTCTTGCAACCACAATTGGGGATTGCTCCAAAAATTGGAAGTAGCTCTAAGGTCCCTTGCAAGCGACTTGTCTATACGGATCATTTTCTCGAACGCATCCAGCCAGAGATGGGAAAGTGCCTCATTCGGACTATAAGTCATTTCGCTATGAACTAAAAAGGCACGTGTTGCATTTATGGCTTTCTGAAGCGCTACCACCGCCGCTATCTTATGGTTCAGCCTTGTGCCTCTTTTGCCGAGAACTTGACTAAGAAGACCTTCAGCTGTCCGTATTCCGGATAATAACGTTGACAATGGAAGCATCCAAAAATGACTTTATCAATGAGGATTAAAGTTAATGACTTTAAAATTCACCACCGGCTATTTTTTGACATTGGTAAAAAAAGAAACTCGAACTTTTTATTGAAATTCGTCCTCAATTAAAAGAACCGATTGATGTAAAGCGGTGTTAGTACTAAACCTGAAGACGATTTAATACCCCATTTGGTCAAGAAATTCTCTTAACTTTTCAGCCGATTTAGTTAATTGCAATTGCTCCTTTCCGTCAATTTTAATCTTCACCACATGATGAACCCCGTCAGCATTCAGAACTGCCGGCAGCCCTATATAAAGATCAGCTGTAATATTATAATTTCCACCATTGTATACCGAAATCGGGATAATACGGTTCTCGTCATTCAAAATAGCTGAAGTGATGCTTACAAGCGTCATTCCTATACCGTAGTAAGTCGCCTTTTTGCGGTTGATTATCTCATAAGCTGAGTTCTTAACGGAATTATGAATGTCTTCGAGATCCTTAAAATCGATCTCATCCATGCTCTCGATCACATCAACAAGGGGTTTTGCCCCTACGTTAGCGTTGGACCAGCAAACGAATTCGGAATCACCGTGTTCACCCATAATGTAGGCATGGATATTCTTAACCGAGATATTTATTTTTTGGGCAATCTCAAAACGAAGCCTGGCGGTATCAAGGGAAGTTCCACTGCCGATGACCTTTGAATTTGGCAATCCGGACGCCTTCCAGGCCACATAGGTCAGAATATCGACCGGGTTGGTGGCTATCAGAAGGATCCCGTTAAAACCATTTTTCATGATCTCCTGAACAACGGTTTTCATTATTGCCGCATTTCTTTTGAGAAGATCGATCCTGGTTTCACCTGGCTTTTGGGAAACTCCGGCGGCAATCACGACCACATGGGCATCTTTGCAATCACTGTAGTCACCAGCATAGATGCTCATCTTCCTTGGCGCAAAAACAAGGCCGTGATTTAAATCCATGGCCTCTCCTTCCGCCCGGTCTCTATCAATGTCAATCAATACGAGTTCATTGGCGGTTCCCTGGTTTAACAGGGCGTAGGCATAACTCATGCCAACCATGCCGGTTCCAACTATTGCTACTTTATTCTTCTTTATATGTTCTCCTTTGCTTTTCATTTCAAAAAATTTATACAGCGAGTTTAATTAAATTTTCAGAATTACCACCTTTTCTGTAATTCTTATTCTATATGTATCAATAATGACATCTAATAGTTTATACCTCCCATCTATCTTTTTGATTGAATTTTTTAAAATCGGGAAGGGTTATTTTCGGATCTTTTCACTTCGGGTCATTTGCACAATCAAACCAAAACCGGCCCGATGGCCAGAAGAATATAAATGGTAATTGAAAATTGACCCCTGCAAAGCACTTATTAAGAATACACGTGAAGGAGGAAAACGATCCGCGATGGTCACTACCGCAAAACAAAGTGTACCGGTAATAAAACCGAATTGAACCCCTGAGGTAAGATGGCCTGAGGCAGATTCATTGAGATTGAAAGTGCTGATGGAATCCGCCATTACCCCGTTACCGGCAAACCAGAGCGAGGCACAGCAAAACAGGGAGATGATGATTACGGGATGGAACTATTTTTTCATCCGTTGATGGTTGTACGTAAAGTCAAGAATTGAGGATTAAAATAAGCTTATCGATTTTATTCGAGCCTTTATTTTCCTTTAATAGTCTGTTTTTATTTATCAAAAGGGAGAGGCATTCAGGGAAACTTGATTAAATCATGACATTATTCAACAAAACCAGGCCAGCGCCCCATGTAACCGATAAAGGCATCACCGAGGCCCTCGTCCCTTAAATATTGTCTTGAAACAGGCAGTTCCACAGGTCTGAATTCGGGGTCATCTATCACTTTTTCAGGAAAGTCATGATGCAGGATTGCAGAACGGCCAATAGTTACGAAATCAACACCTCTTTCTAATACCTTTCTTACATCTTTGGCGGAAGCGATCTTTCCTGCCACTGTGAGTTTTACATCATTATAATCGAACTCAGTGAAATGTGATAACAAATCTTTATCCCGATATTCTTCCTCTTCCGGAAGTTTGAAGACATCCCATAACGAAAGATCTATAAAATCTATTTTTGCGTCCTTTATCAATCGCTTGCAGATGATCTTGATTTCCTGGACCTCCATCCCGAATCGCTCTGGTGAAAGTCTTATGCCAAGAAGGAAATCGGGCCCGCAGGCCATACGGATTCCTTCAACAATCTCGAAGATTAATCTTGAACGATTCTCGAGTGAACCTCCATAATCATCCATTCGCTTATTGATTTCCTTACTTAAAAACTGAGTGAGAATATAACCATGGGCGCCGTGCACTTCCACACCATCATAACCACATGATTTAGCCCTTACAGCGGCCTTGATAAAATCCTCTCTCAACAGATGAACCTCATCCAGGCTCATGGCTCGCGCTCCGTGTTTTTCGCTGTCCGAGGGGCAGACAGGTTGAGTACCGATAATTTCCACCGGTGAACGCATCCCGGCATGATGCAATTGAACAACGGCAAGGCTGCCCGCTTCTTTTAAGGCTTTGGCGAGATTTTTATGTCCGGGAATATGAATGTCTGAATGTATTCCGAGCTGACCTGAAAAGCCTACTCCAATCTCCTGAACCGAAGTTGCACAGGTCATTACCAATCCAAAACCACCTTTAGCCCGCATTTCCAGCCAGTTGAATTCGGCTTCAGATAAGCAGCCGTCCTCATGACTCTGCTGATTGGTAAGCGGGGCCAGCATGAAACGATTCTTCATTTCAGAACCACAGCTAAATCGGAGAGGAGAATTCAAAGCGATTTCTATTGGTAGGCGTTAATCTTTGTTTTCGATTACATAGACCTTATTGACGATCTTCCAGGTTCCGTTAAATTTATATAGCGATAAAATGTCTATATAGGTGGTCTCAACAACCTTCATGCTGATCTTAGCCGATGCTATCTGATCGCCAACAGCGTCTATGTTAAGAATTTTAAGGGTACAATTCTTAAGATCGGATTCCGGCATTTTTTCCCGGGAAGACCACTTCCGAACCAGTTCACTAAAGGGGATGTTTGTAATTAATTCCTTTCCTTCCTCTGTCTTGCGGGCAAATTTCATGGCACCGTTCTCCTGGTCAAATGCTTTTTCCAATTTAGTTCCATCGCGTTCGATATAACCATAAAAATAATTTTCAATGGTTTTAGTTATCAATTCCCTGTCGTTTTGTTTTTGCTGTGCTGAAAGGCTGATTGTTAAAAGTAAAACAGGGATGGTGGCTATTCGGTATGACATCATAGGGATTTATAAATTTCAATTAATAAAATTATTCAAAAAGATCGGAAGACAGGTAACGGTCACCGCGATCGCAGATAATCGCCACCAAAACTCCGCTATCAAGGCTGTCTGCGAGTTTAAGTGCAGCGGTCACGGCCCCACCGCTGCTCATACCTGAGAATACACCTTCCTCAGAAGCGAGAAGCCTTGCCATGGCAGATGCTTCCACCTGGTTAACTTCTATTAGCCGGTCTACTCTGCCTGGATCAAAAAATCGGGGTACATATTCCGGGGGCCATTTCCGTATTCCGGGAATCCGGCTGCCTTCCGCAGGCTGGGCTCCTATGATTTTTATATCAGGATTTTTTTCCTTCAGGAATTTGCTTGTTCCGGTTATAGTCCCTGTTGTTCCCATGGCAGAAATGAAATGGGTAATCCGGCCGGCTGTAT
>JBFKFP010000061.1:0-14700 GCA_041618535.1 Flavobacteriaceae bacterium | reverse complement strand
GGACCGAAATTTTCCTTTTTTTCTTCCTATGGCCTGCCAACTGAGCCTCGCCCGTTAAAGCCTTCGGGCAAGTATGCCTGCCCGCCACCCTAAAAAAACTATTGCGGCAGGGGGGGGACCTGACGGGCTCCGCCTTCATTAATATAAATTATGGTGGCGGGCGGGTGCAATATTACTAACTATTTTCAATGCTTACAAGCAATTCAATCCTTTTCGTCCCGCTCCTGGCACAACTCCACCAGCACCCCATTGGTCGATTTTGGGTGCAGGAACACCACCCATTTGTTGTCGGCTCCTTTTTTAGGCGTTTCATTCAGGATCCGGAACCCTTCTTTTTTCAAGCGCTTTACCTCTGCTTTAATATCATCCACATCATAAGCGATATGGTGAATCCCCTCACCTCGCTTTTCGATGAATTTGGCGATCGGGCTATCAGCAGTGGTGGCTTCCAGCAATTCTATCTTGCTCTCTCCAACCATGAAAAACGAAGTCTTTACACCCTCGCTCTCTACATCCTCTGTCTTGTAATGACGCTTTCCGAAGAGCGCCTTAAAGACCCTGTTCGATTCATCGATATCCTTAACCGCGATGCCGATGTGTTCAATCTTATTCATCATTATACAAAATTAGTGCAATTAGACTTAATCATGAAGTAATGCCGAGAAATGTCCTATTTTTGCATTATGGAAACCAACAGGCAAAAGAAAATAGGGGGCATTCTCCAGCAGGATATCGCTGAGGTCATTCAACGCATGCTGTCGGATGCCGGGAAGAACAATATCGTAGTGTCTGTTACGAAAGTTCGTGTTACCGTCGATCTTTCAATTGCCAAGGCTTATTTGAGTGTTTTCCCGGTAAAATATGCCAGTGGACTCATGGCCGACATTCAAAATATGTCGGGTTCTATCCGGCATGAGATCGCGCAGCGTGCTCGTCATCAGTTCAGGCGAATGCCGGAATTGGAATTTTACCATGATGATTCCCTGGAGTATATAGACCAGATTGACCGTTCATTAAAGGGATTGGACAACCCCATCGAACATCCCGAACTCCTAAAAAGACGAAAAAAGAAATAATTGAACGTTCCCTTCTATATAGCGAGGCGTTACCTCTTCTCTAAAAGCAGCAATAACGCCATCAATATCATAACCATCATTGCAGCCTTCGGCATAGTGATAGGATCGGCCTCACTTTTCGTTGTGCTTTCCGGTTTCGCCGGATTAAAGGATTTCACCCTTCAGTTCTCCTCCTTTGTAGATCCGGATCTCAAAGTTTTACCTGCCAGTGGGAAATCGTTCATGATCACATCAGACCAGGATTCCATTCTTCGCTACGACCCTGATATAGTTGGTTATTCGAAAGTGATCGAGGAAAAGGTTCTGGTCAATTTCGATGAAAAGAACGAAGGCGTCATTCTGAAAGGGGTTGACCAGTCCTTTCCGCAGAAAACAATAGATTCCATCCTATCCCGTGGCCAGTGGTTCGATCATGACAACAACGAGATAGTGGCAGGCTGGGGGGTAGCCAACAGGCTCTCCTTCGGGATCTTCGATTTTGCAAAAACCGTGAATATTTATGTTCCAAAGCCTGGAACAGGACAGATCAGCTCTGTCAGAAGAGCCTTTAACTCGGTAAAGGCCGTGAATACAGGGGTTTTCCAGATCAATGAAAGTTTAGACCAGGCATATATTTTCACAAGTTATAGCCTGGCAACTGTTCTCCTGAATTATAAGGAAAACCAGGTGTCGGCGCTGGAGATCATTCTCAGGCCTGAAGCCGATAGGGAATTGGTAAGATCCCGCCTAAACGATATGTATGGGTCTGAATTCATAATCAAGGACCGCTTTCAGCTTAATGACGCCCTTTACAAAATGCTGAATACGGAAAACCTGGCTGTTTACCTCATCTTTACACTCATCCTAATCATTGCCCTGTTCAATGTGGTGGGATCCATTATCATGATGATCCTCGATAAGAAAAAGAACCTGAATACCCTTTTTAACATTGGGGTTACCCTCAAGGATATCCGCAGGATTTTCTTCTTTCAGGGAAGCCTTATGACGGTGCTTGGAGGGTTGATCGGTGTCTTGCTCGGAATTGTTCTGGTGGTCCTTCAGCAAATCTTCGAATTGGTCATGATCACACCTTCATTGCCATATCCCGTAAGTATGAAAGCTGTAAATGTGATCGTGGTTCTTCTAACTATTACTGTTCTGGGAGGAATCGCCTCTAAAGTCGCGTCCTCAAGGATAAATACAGATCTTATCCGTCCTGATCAAACAAACTGATGGTCGGCAAATCGTTCCAGAACTTCATCAAAAGTGCCGAATACATCCTGGGCATCATCTGAAGTGACCATTTTCAAGCGGTATTCCTTAAAATGCGGAATTCCCCTGAAGTAATTGGTGTAATGCCTTCTGGTTTCGAATACGCCAAGCTTCTCACCTTTCCACTCTATGGCCATACTAAGGTGCCTCCTGGCCGCTTCCACCCGTTCCGCCATAGAAATTGGGGCCAAATGCTCTCCTGTTTCAAAAAAATGTTTTACCTGCCTGAAAAACCATGGATTCCCGATTGAGGCCCTCCCTATCATCGCACCGTCCAAACCATAATCATCCCTCATCTCCTTGGCACGTTCTGGGGTGTTCACGTCTCCATTTCCAAATACGGGAATATGCATTCGGGGATTATTCTTAACCTCAGCAATCGGTCGCCAGTCTGCCGAACCCTTGTACATCTGAGAACGTGTTCTGCCATGTATTGCGATAGCCTTGCAGCCAACATCCTGCAGGCGTTCGGCAACCTCAACGATCTTGATGGAGTCATGGTCCCATCCCAATCTGGTCTTAACCGTAACAGGGAGCTTGGTGCGTTTGACGATTTCCCCGGTCAGGGTTTCCATCAGGCATACATCCTTTAAAATGCCTGCGCCTGCACCTTTACTGACCACTTTCTTTACCGGGCAACCAAAATTGATATCGATAATGTCCGGATTAGACTGCTCAACAATATCAACTGCCTCAAGCATGCTGTCCAGGTTAGCGCCGAAAATCTGTATCCCTACGGGGCGTTCCTTTTCGTAGATATCCAGCTTCATGGTGCTTTTCGCCGCGTTCCGGATCAATCCCTCAGAAGATATAAATTCTGTGTAAACCACATCAGCTCCCTGCTCCTTGCACAAAGCCCGGAAGGGAGGATCAGAGACATCCTCCATGGGAGCAAGAAGTAATGGGAAATCGGGAAGCTCTATTTCGTCAATCCTGACCACAGCTTATTTAAACTCAATCTCGAATTCCATTTCTGAGCCATCACGCTTTATAACAGCTTTGGTTTTATCGCCTTCATTAAACACAGAAAGAGCTCGCATATAGCCCATCATGTCAACGATTGTGCTGTCGCCTAATTTGATTACGATATCTCCTTTCTGAAGTCCGGCACGCTTGGCGGGTTTATCTTCACTTACGCCATCTATTCGCATACCTTCTCCGTCATACAGGTAATCCGGAATAACTCCTAATCCTACCTTAAAACGCGGAACTTCTTCGCTTTCATTCTTAGTGGCTCTGAAGGCCAGTTCACCGTTATCATCAAGATCCGCCACAAGAGTAACTATATAATCTGAGATGGCCTTCATACCTTCATAATTGATCTTGTCAGAATCATCGGCAGGCTTGTGATAATCTTCGTGCTGTCCTGTAAAGAAATGAAGAACTGGCACATCAACAAGGTAAAAAGAAGTGTGGTCTGAAGGACCAACTCCCGATTCGTTCTCCACCAGTTTGAATTTATCATTGCTGGCATTAAGGACCTGCTTGAAGATCGGAGAAGTTCCAACGCCGTAAACTGCAAGAGTGCTGTCGGCTTTAAGTCGGCCCACCATATCAAGGTTGATCATGTAGTTGATCTTTTCAACATCGATAGTTGGATTCTTTGTAAAGTAATTCGATCCTAAAAGACCCATTTCTTCTCCCGAAAAAGCCAGGAACATATAATTGTTGCCTGTGTTTGCAGTTTTTAGTTTGGAAGCGAGATCCAGCATGACTGCAACACCACTGGCATTGTCGTCTGCCCCGTTGTGAATCGCCTTATCTTCACCGCGATATAAGGATCCGTCTCCTCCATAACCAAGGTGGTCATAATGTGCTCCAATAACAATGGTCTGCTCTGCCTTATTGTCCAGATAGCCCACTACATTTCTTCCAGTAATTGTGCTGTCATTTGGGTTCATCTCGAACTCAACCTCTTTATGGGGATCGGTCTTTGGCTTGAATGAGAAATCCTGGAAATAACCGTTGGTTCCCATGGGCTGTAGGCCTAATTCCTTAAACCGTTTTTCGAGGTAATCTGCGGCTTTTCTTTCTCCTTCAGTCCCGGTCTGACGACCTTCAAGAGCATCATCGGCGAGGAAGACCACGTCATCCTGCATCCTGTTTTCATACTTGTACTCCTGCTTGCACCCAAGCAGCGTCATAAAAATTACGATCAGCGATATATGTTTCATGCTTTATGTCTTATTTTTGCCCAAAATTACTAATAAAACCTATCATGAAATACATTTACGGCCTATTATTTCTGGCGATACTTTGCTCGTGCAAAAATGAGAAAACAGAAGGTGTTCCTGCGGAGGAGACCATTGAGGAAACCGCGGATAATTCACTTATCTATCCCGAGGAAAAACATTTCAAAACTTTAAGGCAGGTCACCTTCGGGGGCGATAACGCTGAAGCCTACTGGAGCTGGGATGACAAGCAGATCATCTTCCAGTCGAACAACACGGCCTGGGGGCTTGAATGCGACCAGATGTTCCTGATGAATGCCGACGAGACTTTCGACAGTATAATTCCACCAATGGTCAGTACCGGGAAAGGCCGAACCACCTGCGCATATTTCCTGCCCGGGAACGAACGTTTTGTTTACGGATCAACCCACCTTGGAGGAGATGAGTGCCCGGAAACTCCGCTGAGGAGAGAAGGCAAATATGTATGGCCTATTTACGATAGCTACGATATCTTCGTTGCCGACCTTGATGGAAATATCGTTGATCAGCTAACCACAACTCCGGGATATGACGCAGAAGCCACCGTTTCTCCGAAAGGAGATAAGATCGTGTTTACTTCTATGAGAACAGGAGACCTCGAGCTTTGGACCATGAACATAGACGGATCAGATAAAAAGCAAATAACAAACGAGCTGGGATATGACGGAGGTGCTTTTTTCTCGCCTGACGGAACCAAACTGATCTTCAGGTCGTCACGCCCGAAGACGGAGGAAGAGATCAAAGAGTATAAAGACCTTTTGGCAGAAGGCCTGGTTCAGCCAACCTACATGGAGCTGTTCATCTGTAACGCCGATGGAAGCGATCTGCGACAATTGACAAGCCTGGGAAATGCCAATTGGAGCCCTTTCTTCCTTCCCAGCGGAGAAAAGATCCTGTTCTCTTCAAACTTCGAGGCTGAACGCGGATTCCCGTTCAACCTTTACATGATTGATCTTGATGGTAAGAACCTGGAACGTGTAACACATGGTGAGACTTTTGATGCTTTTCCTGTATTTTCAAATGATGGGAAAAAGTTGATCTTTTCTTCCAACCGCAATAACGGTGGAACCCGGGATACGAACTTATTTATAGCTGAGTGGCAGGATTAAGGGTTTAGTCCTCGTTCTTGATCCGATCGCGTTCATCGTAATCAAGTTCAGCCTCGTTTGAGTTGAGCTTTGTGTTTCCGAAGGAATAGCGGAATCCCACACGGACCAACCTGTTGTCCAGGTTGGCGAAGTTTGTGCTGTTCTGGTTGAGGAATCTTGTGGAAACAAAGTAGTCCGATTCATTGAACAGGTCTGAGAATCCCAGGCTAAGAGCTCCTTTTCCTTTCAATATAGACTTTGAAAAATCTACAGCGCTTAATAAAAGCGGTTCAACTCTTCTGAGGCCCTGAATGTTTTCGGTGATATAGGTCAGTTTTATCGACACATCCAAACTTCTGTCCTTCAGGAGGGATATGTCGCTGGAGAAATCACCGAACCAGGCCCACATATCCTGCTCGGCAACCTGGTTGTTTATCCATCCCAATCGGTCTTTGGTGTAATATATCGATGACAAAAAATAAATACTCCAGTGATCATTGATATTGAAATTGGCTACATAATCAAATCCCACGTCGTAATTGCCTGCGAAATTAATCGGGGTGTAGGAGATGATATTCTCGTTATTGTCCTGAATTGGAAGTTCAAAGATCTGGCCTTTGCTGTCCCTGAGATAAAATTCGAAATAATGTATCCCGAACGATCCGCCGATTGAATAATAATCGATGAATTCAGGTTGCAGGGCGGGATTTCCCGTAACTATTGTGTTGTCGTTCAGGAAAAACCGAAATGGATTCAGATCCTGAAAATCAGGCCTCCTAATGCTGCGGTTATAATTTGCGAAAAGGGATGACTTCCCGTTTATCTCATACCCAAGGCTTCCATTAGGAAACCATTCAAGGTAGCTCTGTGAATTGTTGTTGGTCATAGATGCCGAAATTGCCTCTATCTCGGTTTGTTCCGTGCGAAGCCCCGCTCTTACGCTCCATTTTCCGATATCTTTAGAAAAGTTCAGATATGCAGCATACACCTTTTCATCATAATCGAACATATCACTGTTGTCAGGGTCTACGATCTCGAATCCGTTTTCCACTATGCGCTGAACAAGGCCGCTCTCGGTAAATACTTTAGAGTATTTCATCCCCGCCTCGATAGAGCCGGAATTTTTAAAGGGTAAGCTGTAATCGATTTGTCCGGTGTAGATATTCGTGTTTTGATCTGCGCGAGTTCTGAATGCTGTTGTTTCTCTTGGCTGGCCGTCCTCCCTGAAGTACTCACTTACCACGTCCTGGTTTCTCCGGTAGTCGTAAAGGGTCGAGTGGGCATTGAGCATCAGCCTGGATTTATTTGATTTGAATGTGTGTTGGTAATCCAGGTTAAATCCTAGATTATGCCTTAGATCCCTTGAGAGGTTCGTAGCGTTAAAAGAGGCAAAGGGTTGTGAATTAGGCGGAGTGATCTCTGTTCTGCCCTTTGTCAGGTATTTAAAATATGGCAGGAACTGCATATTGGAAGAAATGCTCAAACTGTTGTAGTCATCAAAATCCTGGGTAAAATTGAAATTTACCGTATGGCTTTCCGACCAGGTGTTCCGGTTGATATCAGAGGTCCATGTGTCATCAGGATAGACCACGATTTCGTCATTGTCGCGGTTTATCTTGTTATGGTTATAGTTATAGTTGACGAAAAAACTTGTTTTCTTACTCTTGAAGAATTGGGAGGTGCCGCCCCTGTATTTCGGAAATACACCCTGAATGACATTGCCAAAGACGCTGCCCTGGTAGCCGGTTATCAAATTCTTCTGCATGACAATATTTACGATAATCCCGCTGTCGGCATCATACCGGGCCGAGGGATTGGTAATGACCTCTACCGATTGAATAGTTGAAGCGGTTGTGCCCTCAAGCAGCTGAATGATATCGGCGCTGCCCAGGTTAACTTTCCTGTCATTTATATAGAATTCCGGCGTGGCATTTTTAACCGTGATGGCGTCACCAATCACCAATATTCCGGGAGTCCGCCTAACAACTTCCATGACATTCCCCTCGCTAAGCGCAGTGTTTTGGACATTAAAAACCAGACGATCCGGTAGTCTGCTCAATGTTGGCCTTTTAACTGTAATGGATACCTCGGAAAGGTTTTCGGCCTCTTCCACCATTCGGACCGGGTCAAGGATGCTGTCTTCTTTAAGATCGATCCCGATTTCCTCATCCTTATAGCCGATAAAACTTATCTGTAAGGTGTATGATGCAAATGCCAGATCGTCAAAACGGAACATGCCATCGTCGTCTGTTGTTGTTCCCGTAAGTATATCCTCTGAATCTGATAGCTTCAGGATAATATTTGCGTACTGAAGAGGCTGTCCCTCAGCATCAAATACCTTTCCAGAGATACTGGCCGTCTGGGCATAGCAGATAAACGACATTAAACAAACCGCTATTCGGATCAGGACTTTTAGGATTGGGTTGATTTTTAAAGTTCGTACTACAAACATAAAACATTTGGCTCACAAAAAATTACGGATTATCCGCAATTATAGATACTCCGCGAACTTAGAAATCCCTGTTGTTTGTGCCGTTATTATGTTTTTTTTCTGAATTTTTCGCCAATAAATTGTTGTACTTTTGCTGACAATAATTTCTGTAGAATGGCAGACATGCAATATATCCGAAATTTCTGCATCATTGCACATATAGACCATGGTAAAAGTACCCTGGCCGACAGGCTTCTTGACTTTACTGGCTCTGTTACCGAGCGGGAACGCCAGGACCAGTTGCTTGACAATATGGATCTGGAGCGTGAGCGGGGTATTACCATTAAGTCCCATGCCATTCAGATGGAATACGAATTCGAAGGACAGCAATACATTCTGAACCTCATCGATACCCCCGGCCATGTCGATTTCTCTTACGAGGTTTCCAGGTCTATAGCGGCCTGCGAAGGCGCGCTGCTTGTAGTGGACGCCGCACAGAGCATACAGGCTCAGACTATTTCAAACCTGTACCTGGCCCTTGATAATGACCTTGAGATCATTCCGGTGCTTAACAAGGTTGATCTTCCCAGTGCCAATCCAGAGGAAGTTACCGATGATATTGTCGATCTCCTGGGCTGTAGTCATGAAGAGGTTATCCCGGCAAGTGCTAAAACCGGTATTGGAATTGAAGATATTTTAGAGGCCATTATCAAAAGGGTTCCCGCACCAAAAGGAGATCCTAACGAGCCTCTTCAGGCGCTTATCTTTGATTCGGTCTATAACTCTTTCCGCGGGGTTGAAACTTATTTCCGTGTGATTAACGGCTCCATTAAAAAAGGTCAGCATATTAAATTTGTGGCTACCGGCAAAACCTATTATGCCGATGAAGTAGGAACGTTAAAGCTGAAACAAGCTCCCAAAGAAAAGATCAGCGCCGGGGATGTGGGATACCTTATTACAGGCATTAAAGAGGCAGAGGAAGTTAAGGTGGGGGATACGATAGCAGATGCAAAAAACCTGAACGCGAAGGGCATTGAAGGATTTGAGGATGTAAAACCAATGGTGTTTGCGGGTATTTACCCTGTTGATAACGATGATTATGAAGAATTGCGTGCATCTATGGAAAAGTTGCGGCTTAATGACGCATCTCTTGTCTTTACCCCGGAAAGCTCTGTGGCACTGGGTTTTGGATTCCGTTGCGGATTTCTCGGCATGCTGCACCTGGAGATAATCCAGGAGAGACTGGAGCGGGAATTTGATATGACCGTTATCACGACGGTGCCAAACGTGAGCTATCACGCCTATACCAAGAAGAATCCTGACGAAATGATAGTTGTAAACAATCCAACCGATCTTCCTGACCCATCTGGGCTTGACCGTGTTGAGGAACCATACATCAAAGCAACTATAATCACCAAGTCTGATTTCGTTGGTAACGTCATGTCTCTCTGTATAGACAAGCGCGGTATAATCACCAATCAGACCTATCTGACCACTGAGCGCGTAGAGCTGAGTTTCGACATGCCTCTGGCGGAAATAGTTTTTGACTTCTATGATCGGTTAAAGACCGTATCAAGAGGATATGCCTCTTTTGATTATCATCCAATCGGAATGCGCCAGTCCAAATTGGTCAGGGTTGATATCCTGCTCAACAGCCAACAAGTTGACGCCCTCTCGGCTCTTGTCCATACTGAAAATGCATACAGCCTCGGAAAGAAGATGTGCGAAAAGCTTCGGCAATTAATCCCAAGGCAGCAATTCGATATCCCGATTCAGGCTGCTATCGGGGCCAAGATCATTGCCAGGGAAACAATAAAGGCGTTGAGAAAAGATGTGACCGCCAAATGTTACGGTGGTGATATTACCCGAAAAAGAAAACTGCTGGAGAAGCAAAAGAAAGGAAAGAAGCGCATGCGCCAGGTAGGTAATGTTGAAATCCCACAGCAGGCTTTTATGGCTGTGTTGAAATTAAACGACTAATCCGGGGAGCTCCCTGAGCCCGGTTCTTAAACGTTTCTCTATTCGGATTCCTTGGATTTCCGGATGATTTCTACATCGATGGGTTTACCGATATAAACCAGCTTGCTCTTTTCCTTCACCAGGTCATTCAGACTTTCATAATCCGAAGGAATTATATGCAGATATCTGCTATTTTCCTTCAGAAATAGCGGAATGATATCAGGGTCTTCCCGGGTGGCGCTCATCAGTTCAAGGAAATGATCCTTGTTCTTAATGTCAATTTCCAAAACCGAAGGAAATTTCTTGGTAACTTCGGAAATGGATATAAAATCATCCGTTGGGCTGAAAAGTCCTTCTTTTGGTGCCATTTCTTCGTTCTTCAGCTCATCTGACGAAACAAGTCGGAATGAACCATGTTCCCCGAACTGGGGGCCAAATTTATTGATGGCATAGCGGTTGATGTCCGTATTCCCGGTCATGGCCATCAGAAAGCCCACATCATTCAATTCGATATTATCAAAGATCGAATCGGAATAAATGTTGGTGTTGATGGCTTCCAGTCCCAGCTCCTCTGAACGTTTGATGTTTTCCTGGTTACTGTCAATAAGCACCACGTGCCGGCCATTCTTCTCTAGGTAATGACCGATAAGACGGGAAAATTTTGATGCCCCAACAATAAGGATTCCCTCTGATCTTGTCAGGAACACACCTACCCATTTCGCAAAGATTCGGGCGGTAGTGGCATTCAGTAAAACCGTTCCAAGCACGATCATGAACACCAGAGGCGTTATATACTCAGCTCCGGCAACGCCCTGCTTTATAAGCTTTCCTCCAAACAGGGAGGCGATACCTGCGGCTACAATACCTCTTGGGCCTACCCAGCTGATAAAGGTCTTTTCGCTAATGGTCAGGGTTGAACGCCTGGTGCTTATAAAAACCGCCATTGGCCTGATCACCACGACAACTATAAGGAACAGAGCAGCGGTTTTCCATGTATATAGAAGCATAAGATCCTCAATATTGATATTGGCTGCAAGCAGGATGAACAGGATCGATATAAGCAATACACTAAGTGATTCCTTAAAATAAAGGAGCTCTTTAATGTTTTCCAGTTTCATATTCCCAAGGACCATCCCCATAACGACGACTGCCAACAGTCCGGATTCGTGGGCAAAGATTTCCGACTCAACAAAAACCAGGAGTACCACAGAGAGGGAAACCACATTCAGCAGGTAATGCGGGATCATCTTCCGGTTGATCATAAATGCCAGGGCGTGGGCGAAGGTGAACCCGAAGGTAGTCCCGAATAATATGATCTTTCCGAATTCTATAAGGGCCGTCTTGGTGAATCCGCTGCCACCCCCCACACTTATAAATTCAAAGACCAGAACCGCTACTAACGCACCGATGGGGTCAATGAGAATGCCTTCCCATTTAAGGACCGCTGATACATCTTTCTTAAGGGGGATGTTTCTTAGAATGGGTGTGATTACAGTAGGCCCGGTAACGATAATAAGGCCGGAGAAAAGAAAGCAAAGATCCCAGCTCAATCCGAAGAGGTAGCGCGCCACAATCCCGGCGCCAAAGAAGGTGACTGCAGCCCCGAGGGTTATCAGCTTCGTGATAACAGGCCCGACATTTCTTATCTCGCTTCGTTTCAGGGTGAGTCCGCCTTCGAAAAGGATGATGCTGATGGCAAGAGAAACAAAATAATACAGGCCTTCTCCCGGAAAAAGTCCGCGGCTGCCATTCCAAATGGGCTCTATCCATTTCTGTCCGTCATCGGAAAAGTATTCGGCCCATAAAGGACCTACAAAAAGCCCGATCAGGATCAGCGGTAAGATGGCGGGTATCTTGAATCGCCAGGCCACCCACTGGGCTAGGATACCAAGTATAATTATGCCAGCTAATTCAACCATAGATATAAATCGGCTCTAAAGGTAATAAGAATGCTTTAATGTGAGACAATTAGTTAAATCTTAATAAATCTCTTCCTGTCAGGTCTATTTATGTTAAACTTTAAATCACTTTTCCCAAGGCCCAAAATAATGCTAAAGTGGATTAACCTTGATCATCTTTTTAGTATTTTGCACCCCTTATTATGCAGCTCTACCCTATACAGGCCGGTAATTTTAAGCTTGATGGCGGCGCGATGTTCGGCGTTGTTCCGAAATCTTTATGGCAACGCACCAATCCTGCCGATTCTAACAATATGATAGACCTGGCGGCGCGATGCCTTCTGGTTGAAACCTCCGATCGACTTATTTTGATCGATAACGGTATGGGCGACAAGCAAAGTCAGAAGTTCTTCGGTTATTACTACCTGTGGGGAGATCATTCAATTGAGAAGTCGTTAAGGGCAGCAGGATTTCACAGGGACGATATAACCGATGTATTCCTGACTCACCTTCATTTCGACCATTGTGGCGGAAGTATTCAGTGGAATGCAGCCAAAACCGCTTATGAACCCGCTTTTAAAAACGCCCGCTACTGGAGCAATGCCGATCATTGGGAGTGGGCAACAAAGCCCAACAAAAGGGAGCGCGCATCCTTCCTGAAAGAAAATATTCTGCCCATCGAACAATCAGGACAACTGAACTTCGTGGATATTCCGGATTCTGACCTTCTTACAGGATCTGAACTCGGATTTGATATCTTTTTTGCGAACGGGCATACCGATAAACAGATGATTCCCATTATCCCCTACAAGGATATGAAAGTCTGTTTTATGGCCGACCTTCTTCCCACAGCCGGACATGTCCCTCTGGCATATGTTATGGGATATGATACCAGGCCATTGCTAACACTTGATGAAAAGGAACGGTTTTTGAATATAGCTGTTGACAATAATTATTTTTTGTTCCTGGAGCACGATGCACATAACGAAATTATTACCGTGGAACGAACTGAGAAAGGTGTAAGACATAAAGATTCTTTAAGCAGTGATGAACTATTTAAATAAAAATGACTTGAGAAATGAAAGGACTTAATTTGAACATGTTATTGGGTTTTCTTGCCCTGGCCCTGGCAGGATGTGGCGGAACCGCTGAAATAATTTCCACCCCTGTGGAGAATATCGATGCCATTCCGCTGAAAGTTTCCGACCTCACAGAAGATGAACGGAAAAGATGGGGTCACCTTGACCTGGTTGCAGATACTATTCCTGGCATGAGTGTCGATAAAGCATATGAAGAGATACTAAAAAACCGGAAGGGAAAAAGTGTTATTGTAGCAGTTATCGATACGGGAATCGATATCGACCATGAAGACCTCGACGATGTGATCTGGATAAATAAGGATGAGGTGCCAAACAACGGTCAAGATGATGACAATAATGGGTTTGTGGACGATATTCATGGATGGAATTTTTTAGGTGATACCTATAATGAGCAGCTTGAATATGTTCGTTTACTGGCCAGTGGAGATACTTCACACCCCAGGTTTGACGAGGCAAAGGCTGAGCTTGAAAAGGAATATAGTGAAGCTTTCAACAACAGGTCGCGATATGAACAGATCCTGCAGCAAATAAAGCAAAGCGATAAAGCAGTTGCGGGTCATCTTAAGAAAGACGTCTATACGAGGGAGGAGGTTTATGCCATTCAAAGTGAAGACCAGGCCCTGATGCAACATGTAAGCATAATCAAGCAGACCTTCGGTTTCGGGATAGGTACTATTGCCGAAACCATCGCCGAAATAGAAGACGGGGTTGAGTATTTTAACGAGCGTTTAAATTACCATTTTAACAAGGACTTCAAGGGCCGTAAAAACGGAGATGATCCGGATGATTTCACCTCTGTTGTTTATGGCGATAACAATGTAAAGCCTAAACAAGATGATGAAAGCCATGGTACGCACGTGGCAGGCATAATTGCTGCCGAGAGAAAAAACGGTGTGGGTATGGATGGTGTGGCCAATCACGTTGAAATCATGGCCCTTCGATCGGTTCCCAATGGAGATGAATACGACAAGGATATTGCCCTGTCCATACGTTATGCGGTAGACAATGGAGCGAAGATCATTAATACGAGCTTTGGAAAATATTATTCTCCCCATAGTGAAAAGGTAAGAGAGGCAATCGCATATGCTGCTAAAAAGGATGTATTAATTGTTAATGCTGCCGGAAATGAAGGAATTGATATAGATAAAAAGAACGTTTTTCCCAATGATTCCTTTAACAAAAGTCCGGAGTTAGCTGATAATTTTATCTGTGTAGGTGCTCTGGAACCTAAGTATGGTACAGGAATAGTGGCCAGTTATTCCAATTACGGCAAACAGAATGTCGATGTCTTTGCCCCCGGAACAGAAATTTATTCGGCCATCCCCGGAAATAAATACAAGTTTCAGCCCGGAACGTCATTTGCGGCTCCCGGGGTTGCCGGAATTGCAGCCCTTATCCGGTCTTATTTTCCGAAACTGACCGCCAGTCAGGTAAAACAAATCCTTATTGAATCGGGTCTGCCATTGAATACCAAAGTAGTGGTTGGTGGTAACTCTGGTGATATCAGGCCTTTTAGCGATCTGTCAAAATCGGGGAAGATCGTTAACGCTTACAATGCCTTAATCTACGCCACAAAAATGGCGGCTAATTAAACTTATGATTAATGAGATCCGTCTTGATTTTTATTTTTTCGGCGGGAATAATTTTGTCGTGTAAGGCTCCTCAGGGACCTTCCGAGAGTGCGCTT
>JBFKFP010000060.1:0-14895 GCA_041618535.1 Flavobacteriaceae bacterium | reverse complement strand
CATTATTTTCGACTTATGGCCACTATGCGTATCCTCAGGATGGAAATCCCCATGTCATTTACTCCTGAATACCTGGAGGAACAACTGCTCAGGTCTGTCAGGGCTAATAAGCTGGAAGGCCGCCCGGCAAGGCTAAAGATTCTTGTAAGCCGCAAACCTGGCGGTTACTATCATCCTCTATCTAAGGACATCGATTTCCTTATCATGGCAAGTGAATTGTCTGATAGTGGATACCTTCTGAATAAAAACGAATATGTGGTTGATCTGTTTAAGGATTACTATATCGCTCCTGGGCTTCTCTCCACACTAAAGACAACCAATAAACTTGTAAATGTCCTTGGCAGTATATATGCTGATGAACAGGGGCTCGATAATTGCCTGCTCATGAACACCAATAAAATGGTTGTAGAGGGCTTAAACGGGAATCTGTTCTTAGTTTTCGGAAACAAGGTGAAGACTCCTCCCTTATCGGATGGCTGCCTCAAAGGAATAATGAGATCACAGCTGATCGAGATCATCAGTAAACTCGAAGGATTTGAGTTAGTTGAAGAAACGGTCTCTCCGTTTGAATTGCAGAAAGCCGATGAAATGTTTCTTACCAATGTTATTTCAGGTATAATACCGGTTGGCCGTTACAGGTGGAAAGAATTTAAAAAGGAATTTGCCGATATTCTCAATACCGAACTGAACAGGAAGATAACCGCCTAGTTATAGGAGGGGTTTTCGGGAGCGTTAGACCATATGCTGTATTCTCCGCCGAGTTCGAGCATTTTTTCCTTCCAGAAAGAATTATTGCTTTTCTCAATGATCCCCGACTGATAAATATTTTCAGACAGAATCCAGGAGTTTGATGACAATTCATCGCTCAACTGATCGGCATCCCAACCTGAATAACCAAGAAAAAACCTGACATTGGTGTCGTTCAGTTCCCCGCTGTTAACACCGCTCACAATGGTGTTGAAATCGCCTCCCCAGAAGATGCCATTTGAAATCTCAATACTATTTGGGATCAGGTCAGGAACGGTATGTATGAAATACAGGTTGTCCTGTTCTACCGGCCCACCGTTGTAGACTTTAAGATCGGCCATTACCTCCGGGATCAATTCGTCAAGGGTGTATTCCAATGGTTTATTCAGAATAAATCCAACCGAGCCTTCATCGTTATGATCGGCAAGGAGAATGACCGACCTATTAAAACTGAGGTCACCCAGGATGGATGGTTCAGCGATAAGAAGGTTGCCTTTTTTTGGATTGGAATTAATCACAGAATGATGTTTTGAATAAATCTAAAACATATTTATGGAAAATGCAAGGAGGATAAAACCAATAAAAAAAGCCCATTGATTACAATGAGCTTTACTAATTTAATTTGCTGAATGTTAGTTCACGGCGTCATTCAAATCAGAACCTGCCTTAAACTTAACTACGTTTTTAGCTTTTATCTTGATAGTTTTACCGGTCTGTGGATTTCTACCTTCACGAGCCGCTCTTCTGGACACTGAGAAAGAACCAAAACCAACCAAAGAAACTCTGTTACCTTTTTGCAAGGCACCTTCGATATCGATCAACAAAGAGTCCAATGCTTTTTTAGCAGCCGCTTTAGTAATTCCAGCATTTTCTGCCATTCCATTGATTAAATCTGTCTTGTTCATAAATTGAAATTTTAATTATTATTATTCTGGGTTAACCAATTTTTGTTTAATCCTCTACAAATTTATGTGTATTCCGCACCCACGCAAGGATTGGCGCGGAAAATGGGCGTTTTTGTTGATAACTTCGGGCAATTGTTAATAAAGGAAACTGTATGCCTTGATTTTTTCGAAATCTCCCGCCAATTCAGGGTTTAGAGCATTTTGGCCTCAGCTAATATCTCATAACCATTAAGAAGGTCCTTAACCTGCATTCTTCGCTTCCCGGGAAGTTGAATCTCTTCTATGCTGATATATCCATCTTTACAGGCCACATAAATTTCATTATTCTCTGAATAAACCAGTCCGGTTTCATGCTCACATTCCTTATTGATCATGCTCGCCCTGTAGATCTTAACTCTTAATTCCTGGTCCCCGTTAATTAAAATGGTCCATGCAGCCGGGTAAGGTGAGAGCCCGCGGATATGATCATAAATAGTTACGGTGTCTGCCTGCCAGTCAATCCGGCAATTCTCTGCAGTTAGCTTTGGAGCTGGCTTTAAATTAGCATGTTCCTGCTGCGGCTGGGGATCAACATCTCCTCCAGCTATCAACTTAACTGTTTTCAGGACCAACTCGCTTCCAATTTTCATCAACCTGTCATGCAGGCTCCCGGCATCTTCCCCGGGAAAAATTGGGGTCGATTCCTGCATGATCATAGCCCCGGTGTCTATCTTCTCATCAATAAAGAATGTAGAAACACCTGTTTCAGTCTCACCATTAATAATTGCCCAATTAATGGGAGCTGCTCCCCTGTACTGCGGCAATAACGAGGCATGCAGGTTAAAAGTACCATATTCCGGTAATCCCCAAACTGACCTGGGCAACATCCTGAATGCAACCACGATCTGAAGATCAGGTTCAAGAGCATTTAGCGCATTCTGGAATATTTCATTTTTGAGGTTTTTTGGCTGCAGGACGGGCAGGCCTTTTTTCAATGCATATTGCTTAACAGCAGATCTATGCATATGCCTTCCCCTGCCGGCCGGCCGGTCGGGTGCAGTGATAACTCCAACCACATTAAATCCCTCTGAAATAAGGGCATCTAATGTTGCCACCGCGAATTCCGGTGTGCCCATAAAAACAATTCTAAGATTTTCCCCCATCACTTTAACAATTTATAGGTGTTTGTTTCAGTCACTTCAATGATTTCCTTTTCAAGCATAAGCCTGATAAGGGTTTTTACCCGTTCCTTATTAATTCTTGTGGCCCTGATGATCTCTCTCGAGTTGAGCTCGCCTTCTGAAAGAGCTTCGCTTATTGAAAGGATGTCTGCTCTTTTATCCCCGGGGTCGTGACTGGATTGCTTTGATCGACACACCGAACAGATCCCGCAACCAGGTCCGATCTTCTCACCAAAATACGCCAGGACCTGATTCTGTCGGCAGTCGGTTTCATTCTCTATAAAATCGATTACGGCCTCAACCTGCATTTTCTTTCTGCGGTTTTGTTGTTTTATTACTGCGGAAATACGGTTGATGGTCTTGTCATCTTCTCTCGGTTCGGTAAAGGTGATCTGAACATCTGTTTCGGCAAGATTCATTTCAATCAGGTCTTCATTCTTCAAGATATCAAGGCGGGCGATGACCTTCTTTTCAGGCAGATCAACTTTTTTTGAGATGAGCTTGGTGTTTATCCGGGTCATTACATCGAACAAGCCTCCATATGTCCTCAGCATGGTGAGAACGATTGATTTATTTGTTTCATTCTTTCCGATATAATCGAATAGTTCGTCTTTTGATACCAGGATTTTGACTTCCGCATGTTGTCTGAATTGCGGACTGAGATTTATGATACTGTTCCGGTCCAATACCTGTAACGAATTGTAAGTAAGGGCAGGATTAAGCTGATAGCGATCACAGAATTCGTTATAATCGAAATCGAAGGTCTGAAAATAACCCTCACCATAGGCGATCTGGAAAAAAGTACAGAGTTTACGGTATACTGATTTGATGAAATCAACGCCTGGCATTACTCTAAGAAACTGGTTCCTGATTCTGTCCTCATCGGCCTCGTTCTTGAGTATGGTAGCATGCGATAACTGACCATCTCTTCCTGCTCTTCCGGCCTCCTGGTAATAGCTCTCCAGACTCTCTGGCAGGTTGAAGTGAACCACTGTTCTGACATCCGATTTATCTATACCCATCCCGAAAGCATTTGTAGCCACCATCACCCTAATTCGGTTATTCATCCATGCGTCATAATTTTTCTGCTTATCATCAGCATGCATTCCTCCATGATAGGAAGCCGCCGTAATTCCTTTTGCATTTAGGAATTCACTCAGTGCCACTGTACTCCTCCGATTTCTCATATAAACTATTGAAGACCCGGGCTGCTCCTCTAACAACTGAATAAGTCGATCGTATTTATCACTTTCGGTAAAGACATCCAGCGCCAGCTTGTCCCTTCTGAAGGAATGCTGAAAGATCTCTGGTTGATCCAATCTAAGCTCGAGGATAATATCGTTTACAACTTCCGGACGTGCCGTGGCAGTAAGAGCTATGACGGGACAGGCAGGATGATATTCACGAATAATATTGATATTTCTGTAAGCAGGCCTGAAGTCGTGACCCCAGGAACTGATACAATGTGCTTCATCAACCGCGATAAGGGTCACACGCATTTGCCTAATCCTGGATTGAACCAGGTCTTGCTGGAGTCGCTCCGGCGAACAATACAGGAATTTATAATTCCCATAAATGCAATTGTCCAGCATGGTATCAATCTCATTGGCAGAATAATCACTGGTAAGCGCAAGAGCTTTAATTCCCTTCTGCTTCAACGATTTTACCTGGTCCTTCATAAGCGCGATAAGGGGAGAGATCACGATACAAAGCCCATCCGTCATCATAGTTGGAACCTGGTAACAAACCGATTTCCCGCCTCCTGTTGGTAAAAGTGCGAAAACATCCCTGCCCCGTATAACCGAATCAATAATCTCTTCCTGACCTGGTTTAAAGCCCTGGTAAGACCAATACTTTTGGAGGATGTCTATGGGTTGATTCATAATAAAGCGTGGGCGATTTTGAGGATGAAATCACTTCGTTCCTCAACGCTTCCGAAGGGAACATCGTGTAATTCGTAGTTAAAACCAGAGTATGTTGACAGAAGGTGATCATGGATCTTTATGGCCTGGTCAAAACTCTCATAACGCTCATTGTCGCTTTCATAGATCTCCTGCCAGGGTGCAAGTACAAAAACGTGATCATAAATATGATTCCTGCATGCCTCCCTGTAATGCTCAGGATAACTTTGACCTGCATATTTCATATAGGCCAGCACGTCAGGGATACCCCTGTCAAGGAAAACCAGACCTTCGGAATTATCCGCCTCCCTGAATTGACTGATTCGTCCTTCAAGCAGTCGATTGCTGAATTCAACGGGATCACTTAAGAAAAGTTGCGGAATCCCATTTTTTTGCGCTTCCTGCGTCACCTGCCTTGATATCTCCTCAAGGCAACGATAATCGCGTTTGATCAGCTCGTTGATAATCGAAGTTTTTCCGGTTCCCGGACCGCCGGTGATGACAAGACGCTTAACGCTCAAAAGTGGTATAATTTTAGTTGTAAAATTCGTAATAAAAACCCAAATATAAAATTGAGGTGATGTATCTTTACAGCATACCTTTGGAATGTGATGAGTGATAAACAGAGACAGGACGAATTCTATAACAAACTCAAGGTTCAGCTAGAGGAGTCAGCCAGCTGGCCATCTACCTATTTGTACAAGTTTATCGTTAAAACCGATGAGTCAAAGATCAAGGCCATAGAGTCTATTTTCAACCATCTGGGGGCCGTGATCAACACAACCGAATCTAAAAAAGGCACTTACACTTCGGTGTCTGTAAATGTAGTGATGAAAGATCCGGATGCGGTAATTTCAAAGTATATAGAAGTAAGCGAGAATATTGAAGATGTGATTTCGCTTTAGCTTAAGTATAAATTTTTGTACTTTGCGGATATCGAGAAATCATGAATTTCTAACCTTTAAAACCTTTTCTTTCAATTTTGATAGATCAATTAGAATATAATACCGAGCGTGAACATATGATTATTCCTGAATATGGCAGACATATCCAGAAAATGATCAATTACGCGACCACCCGGGAGACCCGGGAAGAACGAAATCGAGTGGCAAGAGCCATTATTGCTGTGATGGGAAATTTACAGCCCCACCTGAGAGATGTGCCTGATTTTCAGCACAAGCTTTGGGATCAGCTCTTCATCATGTCCGACTTTAAATTGGATGCTGATTCTCCATTCGACAAACCCTCCAAAGAAGTGCTTGAGACCCGTCCTGACGCATTGCCTTATCCTCAGAAGAGGCCTAAATACCGCTTCTATGGCAATAATATCAAGACCATGATCGATGTGGCCCGAACCTGGGAGGAAGGTGATCTTAAAGAAGCCCTGGTCTGGACCATTGCCAACCACATGAAAAAATGCTTCCTGACATGGAACAAGGATACCGTGGAAGATGATGTGATCTTTGATCATCTGTACGAGTTGTCTGAGGGAGAAATCAACCTCAAGAACAGTGTTGAGGACCTGAGCGACTCTAATAGCCTTATGCGATCAAAGAAAAGACAGGGGAGTAAAAAACCGAAAAAAGGAGGCCGCAGAAAACGTCATTAATCTTAAATTTCCTGCATTATAAATGCGTACATTTAAAATTGAAGGTGGACATCGGTTGAAAGGCGAGATCACACCTCAGGGAGCCAAAAATGAAGCATTGCAGATTCTTTGTGCTACGCTTCTTACGCCAGAAAAAGTAACTCTTCACAACATTCCCGACATTGTCGATATCAATAAACTCATTCAGCTTCTCGGAAAACTAGGGGTGAAGATTGAGAAACTTGCGCATGGCTCTTACAGCTTCCAGGCCGATGACCTTAATATGGAATACCTGGAGTCTGAGGCTTTCAAGACTGACGGCCGTGGATTAAGAGGCTCGATCATGATCGTCGGACCTCTGCTGGCTCGCTTCGGGAAAGGATATATCCCGAAACCCGGAGGAGACAAGATTGGACGAAGAAGGCTTGATACACACTTCCAGGGCTTTATCAAACTTGGCGCCAAATTTCGGTATAACCGGGAAGATCATTTCTATGGTGTAGAGGCTGAAAAACTTCAGGGGACATATATGCTGCTTGATGAAGCTTCGGTGACCGGAACCGCCAATGTTGTGATGGCTGCGGTAATGGCCAATGGGAAAACGACTATCTATAATGCGGCATGTGAGCCATACCTTCAGCAATTGTGTAAAATGCTGAACCGCATGGGAGCAAAGATTAACGGTATAGGTTCCAATCTTCTGGAAATTGAGGGTGTTCAATCATTAAAAGGTACTGAACATACCATGCTTCCTGATATGATCGAGATTGGGAGCTGGATAGGGTTGGCTGCCATGACCAGAAGTGAACTTACCATAAAAGATGCCAGCTGGGACGATTTGGGTCAGATTCCTGATGTATTCGGAAAATTAGGTATCACGGTTGAACGAAACGGGGATGATATACATATACCTGCTCACACGAACGGATATGAGATACAGAGTTTTATCGATGGTTCTATAATGACCATCGCAGATGCCCCATGGCCGGGATTTACACCAGACTTGCTGAGTATTGTTCTTGTGGTGGCTACCCAGGCCAGGGGTAGTGTGCTTGTTCATCAGAAAATGTTTGAAAGCCGCCTGTTCTTTGTGGATAAACTCATCGACATGGGTGCTAAGATTATCTTATGCGATCCACACAGGGCGACAATTATTGGGCATGATTTTAAATCCTCACTGAAAGGCACGACAATGACCTCACCGGACATAAGAGCAGGAATTTCACTCTTGATAGCGGCCCTCTCTGCCAAAGGAACTTCTATCATTCACAATATCGAGCAGATAGACCGTGGATATGAGCGCATAGATGAACGCCTGCGTGCAATTGGTGCTCATATCGAGCGTATAGATGGTTGATACAAGATTTTAATAGGGGATCAGACCTGAACCTATTTGTCTGCCGAATTGCTGCGCCTTGTCTTTGGCAATTTGAACATTTTTTTCCTTCATACTACTTTCATCATTGGGTTTCAGGAGCCAATACATCTCTGATCCCAGGAGGTTTGCCCCTCGATCGGTTAAATGCCATTCAAGTTTGCGTTGGGCTCTCATGGTGGCACCGGCTCCAACAGTAATTGCGACAACCTTTTCCTGGTTCAGGCCCGGATGAGTTTTGATGAAATTGGTCAGTCGCCAGTCTGGAGTCCAGTTATACGTATTGACACAAAATACATAAAGATCGTATTCATTTTCAACAAATTCACGGGCCGATGTTACGGTGGCCAGGACCGAACTAATCCTCTCCATTCTCAGGCCCTCGGCAAAACTCCGGCACACCTGTTCATCAAGATTATAAATTGGATCAGGATTATAAACGATAAGAGCACTGCCTAAAGAAGGACTGGCTGCAAAATTTGTGACCGATTCCTTTCCGCTGTATTGGGCCCAAAGTGTAAGTCCGGCCCAAACCAGAACGATTGCCAGACCTACTTTTAGTATGTTTCGCAATCGTTTGGGTTTCATGGGGATTTTTTTTGAAGCTTAATTGCCTTTGGCACTGATAGGCGGAGGTCCGTCGGGCACCATGGCTTCATAAACCTCGTCGCCTTTTCGTTTTTTGTATTCAGCCTTTACCTTTTTTACGAGTTCCGGCTTCTCGAAAAGATCTGCCATGGTCATTGCCATTGCTTTAGACGCATAGACCATTCCCTTATGACCAATACTCATTCCGCCACAGGCTACCACGGCCCAGGAATGCCAGGGAGTATCTTTGGGCGCAGTGGTCACACCGAGATTGATATTGGGGACATTCCAGCTTACATCGCCTACATCAGTCGATCCTCCACCAGGATGTTCCCTGGTATCTTCAAGGGGTTTGATCTTGCTGTCCATTCCCACTTGTTCCTTTCCGGTCACCTCCTGAATCTTTTTCCCAAAGGCGATTTCTTCTTCTGTATATTCAATAGGACCTAAAAGTTCCAGGTTTTTTTGCATGACCATGCCACCTTCCCGATTAACAAGAACCTCATAGATCCCGGAGATTAGTGAAACCTTGTAATCCACATTGGCCAGGATAGCGGCACCCTCAGCCATCGCCTTAACTCGTTCATAGACAGGTAGCATGCCACTTCGTTTGGTGTCCCTCACTCTTACCCATAAACGGGCGTAATCAGGAACAACGTTAACAACCTGTCCGCCGTCCTGGATGTGATAATGCATCCTGACCGTGGGTTTCACATGCTCCCTGTAGTAGTTTATTCCCTGGGTATAAAGCTCAAGGGCATCTGAGGCGCTTCTTCCATTCCAGGGATCGCCGGAAGCATGAGCAGCCTGCCCGAAGAATTCAACCTTAAAGTCGATCAAGGCCAGGGAGCTCTGAACATCGGCTTCGATAGAGGCAGATGGGTGCCAGCTGATATTGACATCAACGTCGTTCCAGATGCCCTCTCGTACCATCCAGATCTTCCCGAAATATTTTTCCTCACTGGGCGTCCCCATAAATTTGACCGTGCCCTTCAGAGTGCCTTTCTCGATCTGTTCCTTGATAGCGATAGCCGCTCCAAGGCTGGCAGCACCAAACATATTATGACCACATCCATGGCCTGCGGCACCTGCATTTAACGGATTCTTTGTAGGTTCGGCTTTTTGGGATAAGCCCGGGAGGGCGTCAAATTCGCCCAGGACGCTTATCACAGGGCTGCCCGACCCATATGTTGCCACAAAGGCCGTTGGCATGCCAGCTACCCCGCGTTCAACATTAAATCCCTGGGCCTCGGCATAATCTGCAAGGATCTTGGCTGACTGATTTTCCTCAAAAGCGGTTTCAGCCAGGGCCCAGATCTCATCACTGATCTTGATAAGGTTGGCCTTGTGTTTCTCAACCGAATTAATTATGTCTTTTTTAGTCCCGGATATTTTATCCTGAGCGTATGAAAAACCGATTATGAGGCAGAAAATGGCTAGTGTGATTTTTTTAATCATATCCGACGTTTTTTTTAGGATTCTAAAGATAAGTTTTTTGACGAACTTATTTTGCTGGTTCAGAATATAAAAAAAGTAGCCTTGCGAATTAGCCGTCGGGGTCAGATTTGAATTGTCTTAAAGATCATTTTGAGGACTGCACATATACCATTTATATTTATGGTCTAAATTGAATTCCATGAATTTATTCCAAGTGACGCCCTTCATACTCTTTTAAGATTATGTCAGGTTATACTTTTATTGTAACATGCTTGACTGCAGGAACTGCAAATTCAAAAAAGGAAAATCTTTAAAATGGATTTAATTCAATGCAGCCTTATAGGTCTCGAGGCAGCGCTCCCTTGCTTTTTTATGATCTACCATGGGCTCGGGATAATCGTCATCCTGGTAATCAGGCACCCACTTCTTGATATATTCATGGTCCTTATCGAATTTCTTGATTTGGGTAGTTGGGTTGAATATCCTGAAATAAGGAGCTGCATCAACGCCTGAGCCTGCCACCCATTGCCAGTTCCCGACGTTGCTGGCCATTTCATAGTCGTGTAGTTTTTCAGCGAAATAAGCCTCACCCCAACGCCAGTCAATCAGCAGGTGTTTGCAGAGGAAACTACCCGTCAGCATGCGGATGCGGTTGTGCATAAACCCGGTTTCATTGAGTTGACGCATCCCGGCATCTACTAATGGATAGCCGGTTCGACCTTCACACCAGGCTTTGAATTCATCAGGATCATTCCGCCATTCCATCCGATCATATTTAGCTTTGAAACTCGCATCCACAGTTTTTGGAAAATGCCAGAGGATCTGCATAAAGAACTCTCTCCAGATCAATTCCTTCAGAAAGGTTTTATTCTCCTGCTCATCTGCCTTTTTAACCATTTCCCTGATACTTACAGTGCCAAAACGCAAATGAGGGCCGAGCCTTGAGGTGGCGTCTTTTGCAGGAAAATTGCGCGTGTCTTCATAATCCCGGATCAATTCTTCCGAGACCTCATAATCAGCGATCTTCTGCTCATGAGGTTCGAAACCCATCTCCTGTAAAGAGATCATCTCAGCAGCCTCATAGCTCAGAAGGTTCCCGAGTTTCTTCTCAGAGGGGAAATTTTTTATACCCTCTTCCTTGAAAGCTTCCATCCAGGTTCTCATATAGGGTGTATAGACCACATAGGGATCCCCATCCTGTTTAACAACCTCCAGCTTTTCGTAGATAACCTGGTCTTTGAACGAATGAAACGCGATTCCTTTAGATTGCAGCCATTCACTTATCCCTTTATCCCGATCCCTGGCATAAGGCTCGTAATCAAGATTGGTATAAACAGCCTGGATATCGTAGTCATCAATCAGCTGTTTAAAAATCTCCAGCGGTTTTCCATGGCGTACATCCAGTCCGCTGTTATGATCAGTTATTAAAGTGTGGTGTATGTTCTTAAGGGTTTTGTGAATAAAATCGATCCTCGCATCTTTTTCAGGTAATTTTTCCAGGATTTCCTCATCGAAAATGAAAATGGGAACCACAGGATCATCTGCCGAAAGCGCCTGGTATAGCCCATGATTATCATTGAGTCTCAGATCTCTTCGGAACCAGAAAATGGAACATCGGTCTTTCATATGGATTTATAAGTTCCGAATAATTCCTCAAGTTTCTTCTGCCTGTATGCAAAAATTTCGTCCAGTTTCGGTTTCACCAGTACCGGATGCACCATTTGACCGAGCCAACCGAAGGGTATTTTATAATCGATGATGTCTTCCATTTCGACCCCACCTTCTATGGACCGGATAAAGTGCTTATGATGCCAGAGGGAATAAGGTCCGTAGCGCTGCTCATCCACAAAATATTTTTTATCAACCACATGGGTTATCTCCGTGACCCATTTGGTCTTGATTCCCATTACCGGTGTTACGATATACTGGATGATCTGCCCGGGATACATCGGCCTGTCTGCACCCGACAGAATGTCAAAACTCATGTAATCAGGGGTTATGGTCTTCAGATTGGCCGGGCTTGATAAGAACTCCCAGGCCGTATCAATACTGATGGGTAGATTCTGTTTTTTATGTAATCTGTAGATCTTCATATCAATTATTTATAACGATGTAGGCATTCAGTGAGGTGGCCAGGCACATCCAAACCACGTAGGGCAGTAAGAGGTAACGCCAATTCTTTAAGTTGGCCGACCTAAAATTCAGGAAATAATAAAATACAACCACTGTTAAGAGTGCGATGGTGATCAAACCCAATACGGTGAAGTGCTTGTTAAAGAAAATATAGTTCCAGCTGACATTCAACAGTAATGCAATACCGAACACTGTCCATGCTTTAGGCGAATTTGATTTTTGAAATAGCACCGCCAGGTATAATGAAAAGCAAATCATTATAAGTGTCCAGGCCACTCCAAACACCCATCCGGGCGGTGTCCATGGCGCCTGGTTCAGGTTGATATACCAGTCAGATGCCGGGCCATTATCCATAAGATAGTTCCCCAACGCCAATCCGCCGAAATTAAGAAAGAGGAAAAGGACAAGCCATGCGAGGGTTTTCATATTATTTACCTTGTAAGCTTTCGAGTTCTTCCAACACTTTCTGGGCCTCGGCATATTTAGCATCGCTTTCGGACCTGTTTATTGTGGATAGCCTGTGCCATTCACTCATCAGTTTCTCGTATTTCTTTTGAAGTTTCTGCGGACTCGGTTTTCTGCTGAATAGGCCCATGGTCAATTTTTGATATGTTTTAGAATTTTATCGCTGGTAGGGGAGGTCATCGAGAAATAATAATCGATAAGCCGGCCCTGGGGATCAAGAAGATATTTCTGGAAATTCCATTTAACGCTGGAGCTCTTTCTGCCATTCATTTCACGGTTGGTCAGCCAATAATAAAGAGGATGCTGATTTTTCCCTTTTACGTCCAGCTTCTCGGTTATCGTAAAGCTCACCCCGTAATTCATCTCACAGAAGGAGGAGATCTCCTCAGCATTTCCGGGTTCCTGAGCTCCAAACTGGTTGCATGGTACTCCTATGATCCCGATTTGCTCTGAATAGGATTCATACAGCTCCTGTAGGTCTTTATACTGAGGTGTAAAACCGCATTTTGAGGCGACATTCACTATAAGCAGATGCTTTCCCTTGAAATGATTTAAATCGAGAGGACCCCCGTTCAGTTTGTTTATTTTAAGATCGACATCGTATATTGACGCCCTTTTTGGGGCCACTTTTCGATCTTCTTTAATCTTTATCTTCGTTTTGAATAGGTTCATAATTCTATATCTTAAAGCTTACAATTCCGAAATCTAATTCAAATATCTGGCCTGAAACTGACCTGGCTTTGTCTGAGAGTAAATATTCCGCCATGCCGGCAACATCTTCCGGTTGAAGGAAGGATTTTAAAGGATGTCTTTCCTTCATGGCCTCAACCTGCCTTTCGTTCCTCAATAATTTTGATGCGAGGTCTGTATTGGTGACAGTTGGCGCTATAGCATTCACACGTATTGTAGGTGCCAATTCCGCCCCCAGGGATTTCGTCAGGCCTTCTACCGCCGATTTCGCTGCGGCTATGCTTGCATGAAAAGGCATTCCGAGTTTTGTAGCCACTGTACTGAACATGAGAATAGAAGGATTATTCCCATTTTTTAGCACGGGCAGGTATTTCTGTATCGCCTTTACCGCTCCTAGCACATTTACTTCGTAATCCGACTTAAAATCCTCAAGGCTAAGCCGGCTAACAGGTTTTAAGTTAATGCTTCCCGGGCAATAAACAAGGGCATCGGCCTGCTCTATTTCAGGCAATTCGTCATTGAGCACGTCACAGCCATAATGGCTCAGATTAGGACTATTGTTCTCAGGAGCCGTTCTGCTTATATTTATGATGTTATGATGGACGACTAGGGTGTCAACAATAGCCTTGCCTATTCCCTTACTGCCTCCTATTATTATAATTGTTTTCTTCATGTTATGCTACCAGGGGTTGACCCTTCAGTCTTTTTTCAATTTTGCGTTTTTTTGCTGTGAGGCGCTTCATGAGTTCCATAAGCTGCTGGTCATGATTGGTCTTATAGATCTCATTCACACCAAGGATCAGCTCTTTTGCCTTGCGAGATGCGATGATCCGGTCACTTGTTGTTCTCAACCTCAGCTTCCGGTTTTCAAATTCCATAGCTTTTTTTACAACTTCCATAACCTAACTGTTTATATAGTTTAACAATTCGTTTATTTTCGAAGTAGAGTTGAACTTACCGCCATAGTAAGCCGTAACCGTGGAAGAGGTATCATCTTTAACACCGCGCGAGGATACACACAGGTGTTTAGCGTCAATGATGACGGCTACATCTTCGGTATCGAGTATTGACTTGAGCTCTTCCGCTATCTGGTTTGTCAGCCGTTCCTGCACCTGAGGGCGCTTGGCATAATATTGAACTATCCTGTTCAATTTAGACAGCCCTATAACCTTTCCCGATGAAATATAGGCGACATGCGCCTTTCCCATAATGGGGACAAAATGATGCTCACAATTAGAATAAAAAGTGATATTCTTTTCCACCAGCATTTGATTATACTGGTATTTATTATCGAACAGGGCCACTTTCGGTTTATTCTCGGGATTCAATCCTGAAAAGATTTCTTCCACGTACATCTTTGCTACTCTTTGAGGGGTTCCTCTCAAAGAATCGTCGGTCAGATCGAGTCCGAGTACATCCATGATCTCATGGAATAAATCGGCGATACGCTCTTTCTTTTCAGAATCGCTCATATCGAATGCTCCATCCCGCATTGGTGTTTCCAGGCCGGTAAACAGGTGGTCATCACCAATTTCATTTATGTTAAAACCATTCAGGCTGCCTATTTTTGTTTTGCTTAACTCTAAAATTTCGTTTTCCATAATATCTTTTTTAAGTGCTGTCCCTTTAATCGGTCAAAGCACGATTAGCGTTTTGAGATTTTATTATGGGATATTGATCTTTGTCGGCTGCATTTAAAACGGCCTTCCACAAAGGATCTCAGTTTCCCATGTTTTGTCGTACGACCTTGAACACGCTTACGCCAGAGTTTAAAACTGGAAGGTTTTAGTTCACGTCGCATCAATTTTATTACCTCCTGTTCGCTCAGGTTATACTGGTACTGGATCGCATCGAATGGTGTCCGGTCCTCCCAGGCCATTTCTATGATCCGGTCTATATCAACCTG
>JBFKFP010000059.1:0-14916 GCA_041618535.1 Flavobacteriaceae bacterium | reverse complement strand
TTCAACCGTTCCTTCCTGGGCACGCCCTTCTAATGAAAACAGCAAGCTGAGAAAAAGGGATAAAAACAGTATGTTTAAAGTTTTGTTCATTAGGTTATTGCTTCTGAATTACAAATGTAAATTATATTAACTCAAACCCCCGAATTATTATTATTTAGAATGATTATAAATTAGTGGTTTACATTTAGCCAACATTTCAAAAATTCAACTTATATGTTACTTTTGCGGGAGATTTTTAAAACCGATTTATATATCATTTATGAAAAAATCGTACCAAAGTTTGGCAGTCCTTACCAACTATAAAAACCACTTTTCGTTTTTTCGATTTTTCAGCACAAATCTGCTCATTAAAGTTTTCATCTTATTCGGTCTATTTTCCGGCACTGTAAATGCCCAGGAGGGTGATCCGGTTGCGGGGAAGGCCTTATTCAATACGAATTGCGCAGCTTGTCATGCACTGGACAGGAAAATGACAGGCCCGGCATTGAGATATGTTGAAACGCGATTGCTTGAAGAAGAGGGATTAGACAGAGAATGGCTGAATGAATGGATAAGGAACAGCGCAGCGCTTATCAGGTCTGGTGATTCCTACGCTAATAAGATCTATGCCGAGTATAATAATGCTGCTATGACGGCTTTCCCTCAATTGACTGATGAGGACATTACCAATATTCTGGCGTACACAGCACAGGACCCGCCGGCTCCGGCGGCCACGGCAGTTGCTGCGCAAACCGGGCCGACAGCAGCTTCAGGCGGAATTTCCAACGAATTGATAATGGGTGCCCTCGCGGTACTTTTTGTTCTTCTTGCCATTGGGCTCTACATGGTGAACAAAACCCTTCGCCGATTTGCAGAGGCCAAAAATATCGATATTTCGGAAACGGTTCCCAAGCGATCGCTCTGGAAAGCCTATGTTCAAAATGATTTCCTGATGCTCGTAACCGCAATCTTCCTCTTGTTGTCAAGTGGGTATTACGCTTATGGGTACCTGATGCAGATCGGTATTGATCAGGGCTATCAGCCAATTCAGCCTATCCACTTCTCCCACAAGATTCATTCCGGAGATAATAAGATCGATTGTAAATACTGTCATTCTTCAGCTCGGGTTAGCAAGCATTCCGGTATACCCTCCCTGAACATCTGCATGAACTGCCACAAGTCAATTTACGAGTACAACGGTGAGACTACGGTGGAATATAGCAAGGATTTCTATGACGGAGAAATTAAAAAACTGTATGCCGCAGCAGGATGGGATGATGTAAACCAGGAATACACAGGAGAATCTCAGCCAGTAAAATGGGTCAGAATCCACAACTTACCTGATTTTGCGTATTTCAATCACTCCCAGCACATTTCAGTGGCAGGGTTGGAATGCCAGGAATGTCATGGTCCGGTTGAGGAGATGGAGATCATGTATCAGCATTCCCCACTTACCATGGGATGGTGTATAAACTGCCACCGGGAGACAAATGTAAAAGTTCAGGACAATGGTTATTATGCCAAGATCCATGAAGAGCTTTCCAAAAAATATGGAGTTGAGCAACTGACAGCCGCCGAGATGGGCGGGTTGGAATGCGGTAAATGCCATTATTAAAAGAATTAAGAAGAAACGCAATCAAGATATGTCATCAAACAAGAAATACTGGAAAAGTGTAGAGGAACTCAATCCAGCCAATACTGAGGCCGTTCAGGCCTTAGGGCATAAGGAGTTCGTTGAAGAGATTCCTGTTGACGAGTTTTTGGGCGACAAAGACAAACTCGAATCTTCCTCAACTACACGACGTGATTTCTTAAAATATGTTGGTTTTAGTACAGCCGCGGCCTCCTTGGCCGCATGCGAGGGACCTGTGATCAAGTCAATCCCCTATGTGGTGCAACCAGAGCAAATCATTCCCGGAGTGGCGAATTACTACGCCACAGCTATCTCAAATGGATATGATTTTGCAAGCATCCTGATAAAGACGAGGGAAGGAAGACCGATCAAGGTAGAGAATAATAACCTGGCTAAAACCCATGGACACGCCAATGCAAGGATTCAGGCTTCGGTGCTGGATCTTTACGACAGCTACAGGGTGACATCACCCATGAAGAATGGAGAGGAAAGCTCCTGGATCGAGCTGGAGTCTGATCTTAAAAACAAGCTGGATCAGTTAAATGGTGGTGATAAACCCATCGTACTCCTTACCCAGACCTTTGCCAGTCCGTCCACTTATAAACTGATCGACGAATTCAAAGCGAAGTATACCAACACCAGGCATGTGGTTTATGATGCTATTTCTGAATCGGCTGCCTTGGATGCTTTCGAAGCTAAATTCGGGACCCGCGGGTTAGCAAATTACGATTTCTCCAAAGCGATGTCCATAGTATGTTTCAGTGCTGATATCCTTGGTGATTGGCAGGGAGGAGGTTATGATGCCGGATACGCCAAAAGCAGAATACCTGTCGATGGAAAAATGTCACATCATATTCAATTTGAAGCCAATATGACCATCAGCGGGGCAAAAGCGGACAAGAGAATACCGCTTAAGCCAAGTATGCAAAAATTGGCCCTGGCTAAACTATATGGGAAGATTTCAGGAACCGCTGTTCCGGGATCCCTGCCCGAAAACATCGAAGAAGCCGTTGATAAAGCGGCTGCATCGCTGAGGCGCGCAGGCAGCAAAGCGGTTGTCGTTACAGGTTTGAGCGATGTGGATGCACAATTAATCGCTCTTGAGATCAACCAGATGCTCGGGAGTGAAGTGATGAATACGGATAATCCTGTAATGGTAAGACAGGGGAATGATGCTGAGGTCAATCAATTGATTTCAGATATGAAATCAGGTAAAATAGGAGCTTTGATCAGCTACGGCGTGAATCCGGTTTATACCCTTCAAAACGGCAACGAATTTGCCGAAGCTCTTTCCCAGGTTGAAATGTCGGTTTGTTTTAGTATGAAGGCAGATGAGACCGCTACGCAAGCTGATTATATAGCAGCCGCTCCGCATTACCTGGAATCATGGGGTGATATCGAGTTTGTGAAGGGTCATTTTGGATTGGTTCAGCCTACCATTCGACCTCTATTTGATACAAAGCAATTCCAGGATGTCCTGCTTTCCCTTTTAAATTACAGCGGTACATATAATGATTATATAAAAGCAAACTGGGAAGCTAATATTCTTGATGGAACTCCTTTTAATGACGCACTGCACGATGGTGTATTCTCGCCAGATGTAATGCAGGGAGAAGAAAACGCAATGGAGGAGCCTGAAGAGAACCCGGCAGTTGTTAATGTTTCTGAAGCAGCTAGCAGACTGGCCTCATACTCCTCTGAAGGTATGGAGCTGGTTCTATATTCCAAGATTGGAATGGGAGACGGTCAGGGGGCGAATAATCCCTGGTTGCAGGAATTTCCGGATCCGCTCACAAGGACAACATGGGATAACTACCTGACGATTTCCGAAGCCGATGCCAAAGAATTTGATTTATACCTCGAGAAAAGTAATTTCTTTATTCAGAGCAGCCATGATGCAACAGGCGGATTGAACGGTAAATATGCCAATGTGACTGTAAACGGGGTAACTGTTAAGGCTCCGGTGATCATCCAGCCCGGACAGGCCAAAGGGACGGTTGGTCTATCTTTCGGATATGGCAGAACTGAAGGCCTGAAATCGGAAATGCAGACAGGTGTTAATGCATATCCGCTTTATTTCAACTTTAACAACACCCAATCAGTGACGATAGAAGTTGCTGAGGGAAAACATGAATTCGCTTGTGTCCAGCTTCATAATACCCTTATGGGACGTGGAGATGTTATCCGTGAGACTGACCTCGAAACCCTGAATACCAAGGACAAGGAGGAATGGAACCCTATTCCTGTCGTGTCTTACGAACACAAGGAAACCCCGGTGACTTCACCGAAGGCTGACCTTTGGGATGCATTTGACCGTTCCATAGGACATCATTTCAACCTCTCAATAGATTTGAATGCCTGTACGGGATGTGGTGCGTGTGTAATTGCCTGTCATGCCGAGAACAATGTACCGGTGGTTGGCAAGGAAGAGATCAGAAGAAGCCGTGATATGCATTGGTTGCGTATAGACCGCTACTATTCTTCAGAGGATACATTTGAGGAGGATAATGAGAAAAAAGATAATATTAAAGGAGTAAAAAGTTCGATGCAGGAATTTGGTGAAATGGAAAGTCCGGCTGCAAATCCGCAGGTCGCATTCCAACCAATCATGTGTCAGCATTGTAACCATGCCCCTTGCGAAACGGTTTGTCCTGTTGCGGCAACATCACACGGACGCCAGGGACAGAATCACATGGCTTACAACCGATGTGTTGGTACGAGATACTGCGCGAACAACTGTCCTTATAAGGTAAGACGATTCAACTGGTTCCTGTATAACGGCAATGATGAATTCGATTACTTCATGAACGACGATTTAGGGCGAATGGTGATCAATCCGGATGTTACTGTGAGATCAAGAGGGGTAATGGAGAAATGTTCACTATGTATCCAGATGACGCAGAAAACCATCCTTGATGCCAAACGCGATGGTCGAGAGGTAAATCCGAACGAATTCAAAACAGCATGTTCTTCGGCTTGTGCATCAGAAGCCATCGTTTTCGGTGACATCAATAATGATAAAGATGATATTACCAAACTGACTGATACCGACAGATCATACCGATTGCTTGAGAGTGTCGGAACCAAGCCTAACGTGGTATACCAGGCTTTAATAAGGAATACCGACGAAATTTAAATTAATAAGAAACACGAATAAAAAATTATGGCGTCTCATTACGAAGCACCTATAAGAAGACCTCTGGTAATCGGTGAAAAATCGTATCACGATGTTTCAGTAGATGTTGCGAGACCGGTTGAAGGACAAGCTAACCGTGCCTGGTGGATCGTATTTTCCATCTCATTAATCGCTTTCCTTTGGGGAATAGGGTGTATCATTTACACCATTTCTACCGGGATCGGAACCTGGGGATTAAATAAAACAGTAGGATGGGCCTGGGATATCACCAACTTCGTTTGGTGGGTTGGTATTGGTCACGCTGGAACGCTGATTTCCGCGGTTCTTTTACTTTTCAGGCAAAAATGGAGAATGGCGGTAAACAGGTCTGCAGAAGCTATGACCATCTTCTCTGTTATCCAGGCGGGATTATTCCCGATCATCCACATGGGTAGGCCCTGGTTAGGATACTGGGTTTTACCAATCCCGAACCAATTCGGATCGCTATGGGTTAACTTTAACTCACCGCTGCTTTGGGACGTTTTCGCAATCTCGACCTATCTCTCTGTATCTCTTATGTTCTGGTGGACTGGACTTCTTCCTGATTTCGCAATGATTAGAGACAGGGCGGTCAGGCCGTTTCAGAAGAAAATATATTCCTTGTTGAGCTTTGGCTGGACAGGACGTGCAAAAGACTGGCAGCGATTTGAAGAAGTTTCACTGGTATTGGCCGGACTGGCTACACCACTTGTACTATCGGTCCATACAATCGTATCTTTTGACTTCGCGACTTCGGTGATTCCGGGATGGCACACAACTATATTCCCGCCATACTTTGTTGCAGGTGCAATCTTCTCAGGTTTTGCCATGGTACAGACTCTTCTTATCATCATGAGAAAGGTATGCAGCCTTGAAGACTATATCACCGTTCAACACATAGAATTGATGAATATCGTCATCATGATCACCGGTTCAATCGTGGGTTGTGCCTATATCACTGAGCTGTTCATCGCATGGTATTCAGGGGTGGAATATGAGCAGTATGCCTTCCTGAACAGGGCAACCGGGCCATATGCCTGGGCGTATTGGGCCATGATGACCTGTAATGTGTTCTCACCTCAGTTCATGTGGTTCAAAAGATTGAGAACGAGTATCATGTTCTCCTTCTTTATTTCTATAGTCGTAAATATTGGAATGTGGTTTGAGCGATTCGTTATTATCGTAACCTCACTTCACAGGGATTACCTTCCATCCTCATGGACGATGTTCTCTCCGACTTTTGTCGATATCGGGATTTTTATAGGTACTGTTGGATTCTTTTTCCTTTTGTTCCTGTTGTATGCAAGAACCTTCCCGGTAATTGCACAGGCGGAGGTCAAAACCATTCTGAAATCATCAGGAGAGCGTTATAAAAGAATCAGGGAATCTGGCGAGAGCCTCGTTGGAGCAGGTGCAGACCCCAGAACTTCAGATTCGGCAGCCGCTGCCGTAAAAATGGAAGTGGTGAAAGAACCCAAAGACGAGGCATCCAAGGAAGACATACAGAAACAAACCGAGAGTTTGATGAGTAAATTGGGAACTTTTGATCCTGATACTCAGAAAGCTGATGACCTTAAAAAGATAAAGGGCATAGGTCCTAAAATGGAAGAGGTGTTAAATGGAATTGGCATTTTCACCTATGAGCAGGTAAGTAAGATGACCAAGCAGGAATACGAACTGCTTGATTCTATTACAGGATCCTTCCCCGGACGTGCAGAGCGCGATGATTGGGCGGGACAGGCCAAAAACCTTATAAAGTAAGAAACAGCATGGATACCGTTAAAGTCGTACAAGCTTTTTACAATGATGATGACATATTAATGTCCGCCGTCAAAAAAGTGCGTGAGCATAAGCATCACATAGAAGAGGTTTATACCCCCTTCCCGGTTCATGGGCTAGATAAAGCCATGGGACTGGCACCAACCCGCATAGCAATCACTTCGTTTATGTATGGTTGTTTGGGGTTAACCGTCGCCATCCTGATGATGAATTATATCATGATCGATGACTGGCCGCAGAATATCGGTGGTAAACCAAGTTTCAGCTATGTGGAAAATATGCCGGCCTTTGTCCCTATCATGTTTGAGCTCACCGTTTTCATGGCTGCTCACCTCATGGTTATCACGTTTTACCTGAGAAGTAAGATGTGGCCGTTTAAGAAAGCTGAAAATCCAGATCTGAGAACCACAGACGATCACTTCCTGATGGAAGTTTCAACTCACGGCAATGAAAATGAGGTTCAGACATTGCTTGCTGATACGGGAGCGGTGGAAATAAAAATAGTAGAAAAAGAGGCACATTAATATGAGAGGCTTTATAAATATTACAGTTATAGCGGTTTTAATTGGTACTACTTTCTCATGCAAGAAAGATTCCCAGCCAAATTACCAGTTCTTCCCGCAGATGTATCAATCTCCGAGCTACGAGACTTATGGGGAATACGAAATATTCGCCGACGAGCAATCAGCCTTGATTCCGGTTGATGGAACTATTCCCAGGGGATTCAGCCTATATGAGTACGCCGACAACAATGAAGGTTATGAATTGGCCAAGGCAGAATTGAAAAACCCTCTTGATTCCATGCAGGTTGATATGGACCGGGGAAAGGAGTTGTATGACATTTACTGCGGAATCTGTCACGGGAATCAGGGAAAGGGCCAGGGAACCCTTGTTAAGAATGAAAAGATATTAGGTGTGCCAAGCTATGCTGATGCAGCGCGCGCCATTACAGAGGGGAGTATTTACCACGTCATCTATTATGGTCGTAATGCGATGGGGTCTTACGCCAGCCAGTTGAATGAAGAAGAAAGATGGCAGGTTACGGCCTATGTACTCAAACTCAAAGAGGATTTAACCAAATAAGATTAGAAAAGAGAACAATCAACATGTATACATTATCCAACAGACTTAAGATTTTTTCAATCGTTCTGATCGTTCTTGGCGCCATAGGCTGGTTCATGAGCTATAATAGTGCACATCACACAACGATTGATGATGTTAAGGAAATGATGGCGGCAGAAGCAGCCTCTCACCATGGCGGTGATCATGCGGCAGCTGCAACCGATACACATGCAGATGAGACCGGGCATGCTGCTTCCGACTCACACGGAGAGGAAGCCCATGATGATGAGCACGCCGAGCATATCATGCATCAAATTCACAACAGGCCTTATGCGGCACTATACGTGGCAGCGTTCTTCTTTTTCATGATTGCTCTGGGAGCCCTGGCATTCTATGCTGTACAACACGCCTCTCAGGCAGGATGGTCACCGGTGTTATTCAGGGTAATGGAAGGAATTTCCTATTATGTTTTCCCTGGAGCTCTTATTGTTGTTGCTATAGCTCTTTGGGCAGGAGATCATCTTTTTATTTGGATGGATCCTGAAGTAGTAGCAGAAGATAAGATCATTAACGCTAAGTCGGGATATCTGAATGTGACCAGCTTCTTAATCCGCGCATCAATCTTTATCGCGGGATGGAGCTTATACAGGTATTTCGCCAGAAAATTTTCACTGGCACAGGACCATTCAGAAAATACCAGTAATTTCAAAAAGCTATTCAGGATCTCAGCGGCTTTCCTTGTATTTTATCTTATCACATCTTCCATGATGTCATGGGATTGGGTGATGAGCGTAGATCCGCACTGGTTCAGTACGCTGTTCGGTTGGTATGTTTTCGCAAGCATGTTCGTTAGCGGGATTACGGTAATCGCGCTTATTACTATTTATTTGAAATCGAAAGGTCTGCTAGAGTTCGTTAATGACAGCCACTTGCACGATCTGGCTAAGTTCATGTTCGGGATCAGCATCTTCTGGACCTATCTTTGGTTCTCTCAATTCATGCTGATCTGGTATGCGAATATCCCTGAAGAGGTTGTGTATTTCACAGCGAGATTCGAGCATTACAAATTACCATTTTTCGGAATGGTAGTAATGAATTTCGTGTTCCCATTCCTGGTTCTGATGAACAGCGATTATAAGCGCATACCATGGTTTATCATAATGGCCGGAATAGTGATCCTGATAGGTCATTACATGGACGTTTTCAATATGATTATGCCGGCTACGGTTGGTGAGAGCTGGTTTATCGGACTGCCTGAAATAAGCGCCGTAATGCTGTTCGGAGGCTTGTTCCTTCTGCTGGTATTCTACGCTTTGTCGAAGGCACCTTTAAAGGCCGCAGGAAATCCATTTATCAAGGAGAGCGAGGTTTTCCATTATTAATAAAAACAATTTAGACGAAAGAATATACAGATGAATGCTGTTTTAATAATTTTAGTTTTACTGAGTATCACAGTTGCTGTTTGGCAAATGGTAAAAATATTTGATCTTGCCAATGCCAAGCGCGAGAGTTCGCAAGTAGCTAACGATAATGATAACCGTGTAAACGGGATTCTGATGTTGATGTTTTTGGTGTTTATCTACGTCATAACCATCATTGGCTTCGTTAAATGGGGTAGTTTTCCTCTGCTTGATAATGCAGCCTCGGAACATGGGCCTCAAATCGACAACCTGATGATCATATCAATGGTCATTATCTTCATAGTACAAACTATAACCCAGTTCCTATTGCATTATTTCGCCTTCAAATACAAAGGTGAAAAAGGAAAAAAAGCCTTGTTCTATGCAGATAATGATAAACTGGAGTTTATTTGGACCATAATTCCCGTGATCGTTCTTGCCGGACTTATTATCTACGGATTGTTCACCTGGTCAGACATTATGAACTTTGAAGAGGAAGAGGATGCCCTTGTTGTTGAGCTTTATGCCCAGCAATTTAACTGGAAGGCACGGTATGCAGGAGACGATAATGTCCTAGGAAAAGCAAACGTGCGTTTGATAAATATAGATAACGCCAATATCCTTGGTGTGGATGAATCCGATCCTTACGCCCAGGACGATGTTATCACTACCGAACTTCATTTGCCAAAAGGGCGACAGGTGATATTCAAAATGCGCTCCCAGGATGTTTTACATTCGGCATATATGCCTCATTTCAGGGCCCAGATGAACTGCGTTCCCGGAATGGTGACCGAATTCTCATTTACTCCGACTATGACCACTGAAGAAATGCGTCAGACTCCCGAGATGATAGATAAGGTGGCCAACATCAATAAAATAAGAACAGAAAAAAGCGAAGAACTGGTCAGGAATGGCGAGGCAGCTCTTGATCGATATGAATTCGACTATCTTTTACTTTGTAATAAGATTTGTGGTAAATCGCATTACAATATGCAGATGAAGATTATTGTTGAATCTGAAGAGGAGTACGAAGCCTGGATGAAAGAACAGAGATTGTTCAAGGATAGCCTCGTACAGAACTAAAAAAGAAAAGAAAAATTAAAGCAAAGATTATGTCAGCACACGCAGAAACACACGCACACGACGACCACGGACATCATCATCATAAAGAGACCTTTATAACCAAATATATTTTCAGCCAGGATCATAAGATGATCTCTAAGCAATACCTGATCACAGGGCTTTTAATGGGAATCATCGGAATTATCATGTCACTCCTGATGAGAATTCAGCTGGCATGGCCAGAGAAGCCCAATGTCCTTTTTTCAGCCCTGCTAGGGAAATGGGCGCCAGAAGGTGTAATGGATGCCGATATTTACCTGGCACTGGTTACAATTCACGGAACCATAATGGTATTCTTTGTCCTGACTGCCGGTTTGAGTGGTACGTTTTCAAACCTCTTGATTCCATTGCAATGTGGTGCGAGGGATATGGCCTCCGGATTCCTTAATATGGTATCCTACTGGCTGTTCTTCCTGTCGAGTTTGATAATGGTGATTTCCCTGTTTGTTGAAATGGGTCCTGCCGCAGCGGGTTGGACTATTTATCCTCCCTTAAGTGCCTTACCAATGGCGCAACCGGGATCAGGCGCAGGGATGACCCTCTGGCTTGTATCCATGGCCATTTTCATCGCTTCATCACTGCTGGGATCACTGAACTACATCGTAACAGTGGTAAACCTCAGAACAAAAGGAATGACCATGACAAGATTACCGTTGACAATATGGGCATTTCTGATCACCGCTGTAATCGGTGTGATCTCATTCCCTGTTCTCTTGTCTGCCGCACTTATGCTGATCATGGACAGAAGCTTCGGAACCTCCTTCTTCCTGTCTGATATCTTTATCCAGGGAGAGGTACTACATTACCAGGGAGGATCGCCTGTGTTGTTCGAACACCTATTCTGGTTCCTTGGACACCCCGAAGTGTATATCGTATTATTGCCTGCTCTTGGAATCACCTCCGAGGTTTTAGCGACAAACGCCAGAAAACCGATCTTCGGCTATCGAGCCATGGTGGCATCAATACTTGCGATCGCATTCCTTTCAACAATCGTTTGGGGACACCATATGTTCGTTTCCGGAATGAACCCATTCCTGGGATCGGTCTTTACCTTTACAACCCTGCTGATCGCAATTCCATCTGCAGTAAAAGCATTTAACTATATAACCACGCTCTGGAAGGGTAACCTTCAGTTTAACCCTGCGATGTTATTCTCCATCGGCCTGGTTTCAACCTTTATCACAGGAGGTCTTACCGGGATCATCCTGGGAGACAGTGCTCTTGATATCAACGTGCACGACACCTATTTTGTGGTGGCCCACTTCCACCTCGTGATGGGTATCTCGGCACTATACGGACTTTTTGCCGGGGTTTATCACTGGTATCCAAAAATGTTCAAGAGAATGATGAATAAAAACCTGGGATACATACATTTCTGGGTTACCGCTATAAGTGCTTACGGTGTTTTCTTTCCTATGCACTTTATCGGAATGGCAGGACTTCCACGTCGATATTACACTAACAGTGCGTTCCCGCTATTCGATGATCTGTCTAATGTGAATGTAGTTGTCACAACCTTTGCCCTTATCGGTGGAGCATTTCAACTGGTATTCATCTGGAACTTCTTCTACAGCATGTTCTACGGAAAGAGAACAGAGCAAAACCCATGGAAGTCGAACACCCTCGAATGGACGGCGCCTATCAAGCATATTCACGGGAACTGGGAAGGAGATATACCTCATGTATACCGTTGGGCGTACGATTACAGCAAGCCAGGGCATGACGATGATTTCGTTCCTCAAAATGTCCCGCTGAAAGAAGGAGAAGAAGAGCTTCAGCATTAGGCTGAAACATACAATAAGATTACTAAAAGCCTTTCGGATTCCGAAGGGCTTTTTAGTTATATTTGTGTGAGATGAATGAAAACCTGAATCCTGCAAGCGATAACTTTTCTTCGGAAGAACATGAAGTTGAAAGGGCCCTGAGGCCTCTTAGTTTTGATGATTTTACCGGCCAGGAACAAGTTATTGAAAATCTTAAGGTTTTTGTCGAAGCGGCTAACCAGCGCTTTGACGCACTTGACCACACCTTGTTTCATGGCCCGCCCGGACTGGGAAAAACCACCCTGGCCCATATCCTGGCCCAGGAACTCGGAGTTGGAATAAAGGTGACCTCGGGGCCGGTATTGGATAAACCGGGTGATCTGGCAGGGTTGCTCACTAACCTGGAAGAAAGGGATGTTCTCTTCATAGATGAGATCCACAGGCTAAGCCCGGTGATAGAGGAATATCTCTATTCGGCCATGGAAGATTATAAGATCGATATCATGATAGAGTCTGGACCGAATGCAAGGTCGGTACAGATCAATCTAAGTCCTTTTACCCTTATTGGTGCTACCACTCGCTCCGGATTGCTCACCGCTCCGATGCGAGCCCGCTTCGGTATAAGTAACCGGCTTAATTATTATTCCACAGAATTACTTTCGACAATAGTTCAGCGAAGCGCAAGGATCCTGAATGTCCCTATTTCTATGGAATCTGCCATCGAAATTGCCGGTCGAAGTCGTGGTACGCCAAGAATAGCTAACGCACTACTGAGAAGGGTGAGAGATTTTGCGCAGATAAAGGGTGACGGAAACATCGACATTAAGATCGCCAAATACGGCTTGAAGGCTTTGAATGTGGATGTCCACGGATTGGATGAGATGGACAATAAGATCCTTTCAACCATTATCGATAAATTCAAAGGAGGCCCTGTAGGAATCACCACACTCGCAACAGCCGTGGGTGAAAATGCAGAAACCATCGAAGAGGTATATGAACCTTTTTTAATCCAGGAAGGCTTTATTTTGAGAACACCGCGTGGCAGGGAAGTGACTGAGCATGCCTATAAACACCTTGGAAGGATCAAAGACGGAATGCAGGGTGGCCTTTTCTGATAATCCTGCAATACGGCCTTGCATTGAGTATTAATGCTCCAATTTGTCAATTATAATTGAACTTCATCGTTTTTTATTCTCCTATTAACTTTTTCCTGTTAAATTTTCCGACCTTAAATCAACCTTGTTATGAATTATTCATTTAAGATTAACCTCCTGTTAATCGGAAGCCTCTTAGTGTTAAACTCTTGTATTTCTGATGATAGCTATGAACCTCGATCTGCCCAGACTGAATTAGAGGCGAGGATCATTGAATTGTACGGTTCAAAAACCTCTCTTTTGCTTCCTTTGGAAAATGATTTCACGGCAATTCCATCAGATCCGAACAATCCGTTATCCCTGGCAAAGGTAGATCTGGGAAGATTTCTCTTCCATGAAACAAGCCTCGCAACAAATCCAAATATGGAGGAAGGAATGCATAAGTATTCCTGTGCAAGCTGTCACCATGTGAATGCTGGATTTCAGAGCGGTATAAAGCAAGGCATAGGTGAAGGTGGCTTAGGATTTGGAATTCAGGGAGAAGGACGGCATAAGGACCCGCAATATCTTGAGGATGACATCGATGTCCAGCCTATTCGCACTCCTTCTGCTCTCAATGTCGCCTTTCAGGATGTAATGTTATGGAACGGGCAGTTTGGTGCTACGGGAACTAATGCCGGGACTGAAGCTAATTGGACGGCCGGCTCACCCAAAGAAGCGAATAATTTCGGATTTCAGGGCGTAGAAACTCAGGTTATCGCAGGGCTGGATGTTCATCGATTAGAGGTAAATGCGGAAGATATAATGAATTCACCATACAAGATCATGTTTGATGAAGCCTTCCCAAATCATCTTCCCGAAGACCGTTATACGAAGGTAAACGCTGCCCTGGCTATCGCAGCATACGAGCGCACCTTGCTCCCGAATCAATCGCCTTTCCAGGAGTGGTTAAAAGGAGATACCAGTGCACTGAGTGATGATGAGATTGAAGGTGCTTTGGTGTTTTTCAATGAAGGAAAATGCTACATCTGTCATTCAGGCCCAGGTTTAAACAGTATGACTTTTCATGCACTTGGAATGAATGATTTAGCCGGAGAGAACATCACTACTGAAGTTGATTTGGAGACCAGAAAGGGAAGAGGCGGGTTTACCGGGAATCCTGAGGACGATTTTAAATTCAAAACCCCTCAGCTGTATAATTTGAAAGATGTCAGCTTCTATGGTCATGGCGGCAGTTTTCAAACTTTGAAAGAAGTTATTGAATATAAAAACAATGCCATAGCCGAGAATCCGGAGGTCCCGTTAAATAAATTGTCTCCATTGTTTACTTCTCTGGACCTTAACGAAGATCAAATAAACAAGTTGGTGGTATTTCTGGAACATGCTTTGTACGACAGTAATCTGTATCGCTACGTGCCGACAGAGTTGCCAACAGGAAACTGCTTCCCGAATGCCGATTACATGTCTGCTGCCGAACTGGGGTGTGAATAACTGCAAATTTTTATTTTCTTTATCTCACGGGAGATTATTGAATCTAAATTGTAGTTTCGTAAACTAAGATGTCGCATTTAAAATCCAGATATACTGAATTGATCAAAACCGAAGCCAGGCGCCTCGGTTTTTTGTCTTGTGGAATCAGTAAAGCCGGATTTTTGGAGGAGGAGGCTCCCCGCCTTGAAAAATGGCTAAAAGACAATATGCATGGAGAGATGCGTTATATGGAGAATCATTTCGACAAACGCCTTGACCCGACCAAATTAGTAGAGGGCTCAAAAAGCGTGATCTCCCTGATCTACAATTATTATACCGATCAAAAGCAGCATGATCCTGATGCTCCCAAGATCAGCAAATATGCCTACGGAACCGATTATCATGTTGTGCTGAAAGGCAAGTTGAAAGAATTACTTGCAATAATCCGGGAGGAGATTGG
>JBFKFP010000058.1:0-15022 GCA_041618535.1 Flavobacteriaceae bacterium | reverse complement strand
CAAAAAAAATGGTTAAAAAAGAATAAAAAAATTAAATGTAAATATGACCCTGCCTTTTGGCGGGGTTTTTTTATGGCTTTTCCTTTTCAGACAATATAAGGGTTTGCCCAATCTTTATGGTATTCCCTTCAATATTGTTCAATTGTTTAATTGTTTCAACGCTGAGTCCATAAAAACGTGAGATGGAATACAGTGTATCACCTTCTTTTACTATATGTTCCTTTACAATATACTCTGATGAATGGTCAGATGACCTAATATCATATTGGTCGAGGCTGTAACGCTCGATCAGCCCGATCAATTTTTCAGGGTAGCGCCTGTCTGTGGCATAACCTGCCCGTCTCAGCTCACGGGCCCATCCTTTATAGTCGTCCTTCTTCAATTCGAATAGTTTACTGTATCGCTTGCGTTTTGAAAGGAATTCGGAATGATCGCGAAAAGATTGTGAGGCATCCTTATACTTTCGGAAACACTCCTGAGATCGATCGTCATCATGATAAATCCTGGGACCGGTCCAATCATGACATTTTATTCCAAAGTGATTATTCGCCTTTAAAGCTAGACGGCCTTTGCCTGAACCCGATTCCAAAATCCCCTGCGCCAGAGTGATGCTGGCCGGAATTCCATAGAGTTCCATCTCTTGTACGGCAATATCTGCAAAGGTCTGAATATAGGCTTCAGTTGAGCTTATTATCGGTCGGTCTGTAACGATGTCCGGTTCAACTTTAACGCTTTCTTCCTTGATTTCAGGAATTTCCGTCTTTTCAGAACGGTCTTTTTTGGTTACAATCTTTCTTTTTGAACCGCATCCTAAAAAGGTTAATGCCAGTAATACGATCAGGAGCTTTTTCATCATACTTCCAATAAAGGTAAACCCTTTTTTAATAATGCATTGTTCATGCCTTCAATTCCCTGCAAACCGCCTGTATGGATTGCAAGTATTTTTTTGTTCCTAGGAATCAATCCTTTCTCTCTCATATCATATAAACCATACATCATTTTTGAGGTATAGACCGGGTCAAGAGAGACTCCGTTTTGGGCACGAAACCGATTCATAAAACTAATAAGTTCTCTATTTATTTTACCATAACCGCCAAAATGATAGTCAGCTGCCAGTCTCCAATTGTTTCTCCGGGTAAACTTAGCAATTTCGTCCGAGAGAAAATCACCTTTCAATGCAGGGAATCCGACTACCTCCTGATGGTCCTTGCTCGAATTGATCAAACCTGCAAGGGTTCCGCCGGTGCCTACCGAACAGCAAATCATATCATAATACTCATCTCCTTCCCTCAGGATCTCCTGGCAACCCTTTACGGCCAGATCATTGGTTCCCCCTTCAGGAAGCAAATAAAATTCCCCGAATTCATCACGAAGCGACTGAATAAAAATGGATGTATCCTTTTCCCTGTAATCCTCACGACTTACAAACTTCAGATGCATCCCCATTTCAGAGGCCAGCCTTAATGTTGGATTTTCCAAATATTTAAATTGAATCTCTTCTCCGCGGATGATCCCGATAGTTTTAAAATTATAATAATCGCCGGCCTGAGCCACCGCCGCGATATGATTCGAAAAGGCACCTCCAAATGTCAAAAGGGTATCAATGCCCCGGTTTAGCATCAATTCTATATTGTACTTTAATTTCCTGTATTTATTCCCGGGAGCAACAGGGTTGTTCTGAAATTCCAGCCTTAAAAATAAATCGCGTTCAATTTTTATAGTGTCAACTTCATCCTTTTTAATCATTTTATAAATCAAATAATAATTGGTAATTAAACAAACTTTGTAGGATTATTCTGATTTTTTTCAGGTTTTTCATCGATAATTATCTTCTAAACTCTTTTTTTAGGTTCATTCTTAGTTATTTTGGCCTTTCTGTTAACAAAGCTATCGATTTTTAAGAACCCCGAAATCGATGAGGGTATAGCAGATTTTCCCAGTGCGTTTATAAAGAATATTATCATTCAATGGTGTGGAGTACCCACAGCATCGATACACAAATTTAATATTGTGCCATGTATCGACTAATGTGGTTTAACCTCCATTGTGGGTACAACACCATGAATTGTATTCAATATGTCATAAATGGGCACAAATCCGATTACATATTTAATGATTTTCGGGATTTGCTTCCTTTGGTTTTTATAAAAAGAATTCAATTAGTGTGAATAAGTAGTTTAATCACCTCCCATTATGAGTGTTGAAGTACAAGAGAAATCTCCAATTCTCCCTGATGGAGGGCGTGTCTTCAAGCGAATCGTCAACTAAGTATTTAAATATCTGATCACATTCCAGAAAGGCCTTGATTTAAGATAATCAGGATCTTTCTCCTTGGCATATGCCTCTTTTTCAAATGAGATATTCCTGTAAGCCAGGTTCCAGTTTCCAAACTGTATCAATCGAACGCCAAATTCCAACAGATAAATCAGAAAAAAGGGGATCACCAGAAATTCGAGCTGTTGCCTTAAATGGATTTTTTCATGGTTTATCAGTATCTCATCGAACTTTAAGCTCCTGCTTTTTAACAGTATAAACGGGAAGATCGTTATCCCCAGATAACCTCTTGGTAACAGATATTTTGTGATCAAAATCAAAACAGCCTGTATTCTAAGACAGTTCAATTTACGTTATCTTTGTGAAATATGAAGACCGATGTCCCAATTGAAGACGGCGACTACTATTTCACAGCAGAAGGATACAGGGTTTTCACATCAAAATACCTGCTTAAAAGAGGATATTGTTGTGAAAGCGGTTGCCGGCATTGTCCTTATGGATATGACCCGAAAACGAATAGGATAAAAAAAAAGTAATGCAAACTCCAACCCTTTCCTTTAAGGATGCCGTCTCAGAGGGAATTCCCGTTGAATTGCCCTCACCAAAGGCCTTTGACGAGTCTGTAAATCATGCACCCAAGAGAAAGGACATCCTTTCAGACGAAGAGAAGAAACTGGCATTGAAAAACGCCTTACGATATTTTGATCCAATGCATCATAAATCGTTAGCAAGGGAGTTCCTTGATGAGCTAGAAACCTACGGTCGAATCTATATGTACAGGTTCCGTCCAGATTATGAGATGTACGCCAGGCCAATTGAAGAATACCCTGCAAAGAGCAGACAAGCTGCGGCTATAATGCTGATGATTCAAAATAACCTTGACCCGGCAGTTGCTCAGCATCCTCACGAACTTATAACATACGGGGGGAACGGTGCGGTTTTTCAGAACTGGGCCCAGTACAGGCTTACCATGAAATACCTTTCAGAAATGACCGATGAGCAGACGCTGGTTATGTATTCAGGACATCCGCTCGGCCTTTTTCCCTCCCACAAAAATTCACCCAGGGTGGTGATTTCTAATGGGATGATGATCCCGAATTACTCTAAACAAGACGATTGGGAACGGTTTAATGCCTTAGGGGTCACTCAATACGGACAGATGACCGCTGGAAGTTATATGTATATCGGGCCCCAGGGAATCGTTCATGGAACTACCATAACGGTGTTAAACGGGTTCCGTAAAATTGGCCTTACCCCTGGCGGAGGCTTGTTCGTCACTTCGGGACTGGGTGGCATGAGTGGTGCTCAGCCAAAGGCTGGCAACATTGCGGGTTGCATTACAGTTTGTGCTGAAGTCAATATCAAAGCAGTTGAGAAAAGACATGAACAGGGCTGGGTAGATGAGGTATATACCGACCTGGATAAATTGGTTGAAAGGGTAAATCTTGCAAAATCCAATTCAGAGGCTGTTTCCCTGGCCTATCACGGTAACGTGGTTGAGGTTTGGGAAAAATTTGACGATGAAAATATCTTCATCCATCTGGGTAGTGATCAAACCTCATTGCATAATCCCTGGGCCGGTGGATATTATCCGGCGGGACTTGGTTTTGATGAGCCAAATGAAATGATGGTTGCTGACCCGATTGGCTTTAGGGAGGAAGTTAGAAAATCACTAAAACGACATGTTGATGCCATAAACAGGCATACGGCCAGGGGTACATACTTTTTTGACTACGGCAATGCTTTCCTCCTGGAAGCTTCCAGGGCCGGAGCTGATATTATGGCTGATAACGGAAAGGACTTTAAATATCCAAGTTATGTGCAGGACATAATGGGCCCTATGTGTTTCGACTACGGTTTCGGGCCTTTCCGGTGGGTGTGCACTTCAGGGAGCGAGGAGGACCTCCGGCTAACCGATGATATTGCATGCCGTGTTCTGGAGAGCATCATGGAGCAGGCCCCTTCCGATATTAGCCAGCAAATGGCAGACAATATTCAATGGATCAAAGGCGCTCAGCAAAACAATTTAGTTGTGGGTTCCAAGGCGAGGATACTCTATGCTGATGCCGAGGGCAGGATCAAGATCGCAAAAGCTTTTAATGATGCCATTAATAGAGGTGAAATAGGATGTATAGTCCTCGGACGTGACCATCATGATGTTTCAGGAACCGATTCACCTTATCGTGAAACCAGCAACATTTATGATGGCTCTCAGTTTACCGCTGATATGGCGATTCAGAATGTGATAGGTGACAGCTTCAGAGGAGCCACTTGGGTGAGTATTCATAACGGTGGTGGTGTTGGCTGGGGAGAGGTTATAAACGGTGGATTTGGTATGGTTCTTGATGGTACTAAAGAAGCTGAAACCCGGTTAAAATCCATGCTTCACTGGGATGTGAACAACGGCATTGCCAGGAGAAGTTGGGCCAGGAATGAAGAGGCGATAACCGCAATTAAGCGGGCTATGAAGAGTGAACCCGGGCTAAAGGTTACCATACCGAATACAGTGGATGAAAACTTGTTAAAATCGTTATAATCTTAAATAAAAAGCAATGAAAAAGTTACAACTCTATCTTTCACTGGTGGTGATTGGCATTATGCTGACCTCCTGTGTTTCTGTGCGTGTGGCCTCTGATTATGACCGCGCTGTGGATTTCTCACAATATAAGAGCTTTGCATTCTTCAAGCCAGGTATTGACAAGGCAGAAATCAGTGATTTGGACAAAAGACGTATTCTCCGGGCTATCGAAGCTGAGCTTCTGGCCAAAGGCATGACGAAATCTGAAGATGCTGATATGTTGGTCAGTATTTTCACCAAGTCAAGGGAACGTATCAATGTCTATAACAACTGGTGGGGCTGGGGTCCCGGATACTGGGGCTGGGGCTGGAATCCCTGGTGGGGACCTATGGGTGGTGTTTCTACCTCGACCACCACGGAAGGTACTCTCTACATCGATTTTATCGACGCCTCCAAGAAGGAATTGGTCTGGCAGGGAATCGGTCGCGGATACCTGAATATAAATAATATCGAAAAAAAAGAAGCGCGCATCCGTGAATTCGTAAATAAAATTCTGGAGCGTTATCCTCCGGGAATGACTCAATAATATTTTATAAACCCCGGAATTCCGGGGTTTAATTTTAATTAAAAACTCCAGTCTTTGTAGTTGTCTGATCTTTCAAGCTTGTCTTCAACATTATCGGGGAGGGAGGGGAAAAAATCTATTCCTGTAAGTTCTTCCAAATGATCTGTTGTGACAACAAAATCATATAGAGGCCTTCGGGAATCTTCGTGTTTCATCAAAAAGGCCAGTATTTTAGGATTACCATCATTATAGTCCATCAGCACCTTATAAAAGTACTCAGGTATTGCCACTTCCTCTTCCCCGATGGTCTCCAGGCCGGGATGCAGGACACCTCCGGTCACCACAAACAAACCATCATTCCGATCTGCCCAATAACGTACTTTTTGCTCGAGGCGGTTCCAGACCCCGGCGTTAAAATCGTAGTCCTGCGGACTGATATTGCTCGTAAGGAAGGTTTCATCATGTGCCGCCTTGCTATATTTACGATCTGCAGCCGGGCAAAGATGTCCCCTTGAATATCCTGATCGCTTGTAATTTTTCCAATGAGCTGCCCCTGTTTTAACAGCATTATCAACCTCAAAATACGGCCTTTTCAGGTTAATACGTTTCAGGTGAGACTTTTTCAGCTCATAAGCAACCCACTCAGCCTGCTCATAATCTTCGTGATAGGACAGGGAATATCCCTCATGATGTATGACCTGGCCGGTAGTGCTTGAAGGAAGGAAAAACACCTTTGTATTTTCCTTGACCTCCGAGGCCTGCTCATATACCACTTCTCTGTCTTTTGTCTCCAGATAATCATTGATCAGGAAAACGGCAAGGGCGAAAAGCAAAGCCAGAACCGGATATATTACTTTTCTATTCATCATCTATGCTTTAACATCGAGGGCATCTCTCAAACCATTTCCAACCAGCATAAAAGCCATAACCAACAGCATTATGCAGATACCAGGGATGATAGCCAGATAGGGTTTGCCCAGAATGATATAATTATAATGATCTTTTATCATGGCACCCCAGCTTGCCATGGGTGGCTGGGCTCCGATCCCAAGAAAACTCAATCCGCTTTCTATCAGGATTGCAGCTGCAAAATTAGCAGCCGAAATTACGATCAGGGGAGCCATTGTGTTAGGAAGGATATGTCGCCAGATGATCCTTGCATCGCTAAAACCGAGAGCTCTGGCAGCAGTAACATATTGCTCTTCTTTAATGCTCATGATTTGCCCTCGTACCACTCTGGCTACTTCAACCCACATGGTGAGTCCCACCGCGATAAATACCTGCCAGAATCCTTTTCCCAAGGCCAGAGTAATGGCTATTACCAATAGCAATGTCGGGATAGACCAGGTAACGTTTATTATCCACATGATAAGGGCATCTGTCCTGCCTCCAAAATATCCGGCCAAACTTCCCAGTAAAACTCCGATGATTAGAGATATGAATACCGCCACAAAGCCGATAAAAAAGGAAATGCGAGATCCAACAATGACACGGCTCAGCAAATCCCTGCCATATTTATCCGTTCCGAACAAGAATTTCTTTTTCTGAATGAACCCCAGAGGATCGTTATCGGGAAAGGCTGAAAGATGAATATTTTTAACCATTCCTTCAAGGCCGTCCGCTGCATATTCTGTATAAACCAACTCATCCCCTTCTATTTTGTGTTCAGTGATCGGAATTTCAGATTCAGCAGATTCCCTTCCGAAGAACAAACGGTTAAAGCCATTTTGCTCCGATCGCTCTACCGCTGGGACGGTCAACATCATAATTTCAAAACCAGGTTTCTTAGAATGGATGCTCAGATGCATCTGGTTAGCGAATCTTGAGTCGTCGGGTGCCAGCATATATGCGAAAACGGCAATTAATCCTACCAGCAGGATAAATCCAAAACTAAAAACGCCCCAAAGATTTTTTCTGAACCTCTGGAGCGCCAAACCCGTTAAGGATTTAGATATTTTTGTCATTTGAATTATTCCTTGATGGAAGCCACTTTGGTTTTTATTCTATAGGTCATCTTAAGATCAAACAGAACATTAAGAGCCTCTTCCATATAGACATCTTTACTGAGGCTTTCATGCCAACGGATGCGTTTTTCCTTTAGGACAGAGTCCTTTTCCATCAAGGCTATTTCATAGGGTAATGATTTAAAGGTCAGGTTGGTCTTGTAATCTGATATCTTATCGAACTTACTCGCCACATTTTCATTTTCTTCCAGCCTTGCGCGGTATTCATCATAATTGAGAGAAAACTCGTTTTGATCTCTCATGCTCTTTATCCACTTCGCATTTTCATCTATTAGCTTCAATTGCTCACTGCTAGACATGCGTTCTTTGCTTTTACTGATGGTGGTATCGTAATCGAAGTAGTTGGTCCACAAATCGTAGTTCACCGGCTCTATCTGATCCCATGGTAAGGGATTCTTCTGATCTTTCTCTCCAATATCGATATAGCTGTAACGGTCTGGAACAACCACATCGCTCTTAACCCCTTCCAACTGGGTTGAACCACCATTGATCCTGTAGAATTTCTGTGTGGTGAATTTCAGGGCTCCCATATCCCCGGTGGTATTATTTCGGACCATGCGGTTAAGGTCAAGGACATTCTGAACGGTTCCCTTACCGTATGTCTGCTTACTCCCTATAACAACGGCGCGTTTGTAGTCCTGCATGGCAGCAGCAAGTATCTCTGAGGCCGATGCCGAAAGTTCATTAACCAGGATGACGAGCGGACCATCCCAAACGATTGAACGATCTCGATCTCGCAGAATCTCCTTAGGTTCTCCAGTAGTCCTCACCTGTACAACAGGACCTTCCTTTATGAATAACCCTACCATATCGACCACTATCGGCAACGATCCTCCGCCATTATTTCTCAGGTCCAGAACCAGTCCTTCCATACCCTGGTCTTTCAGACGTTCTATTTCAATTTTGATATCGCTGGCAGCGTTTCGGCTTTTATAATCGTCAAAATCCACATAGAACTTCGGAAGGTTTATAACACCGAACTTCTTGTCATTCTTTTCCACTATCGAAGACTTCGCATAGGTTTCTTCAAGTTCTACCACATCGCGGGTGATCATCAGTTCCTCTATGGTTCCATCCACTTTTTTAAGTGTCAGGATAACGTTGGTGCCTTCAGGCCCCTTTATCAGCTTAACCGCATCATCCAGGCGCATACCGACAATACTGACGGCCTCAGCCTCATCCTCCTGCCTGACTTTAAGTATCTGGTCACCCACTTCAAGCTTGTTCTGCCTCCAGGCCGGGCCACCTGAAATGATCTCGTTTACAGTAATATTGTCCATACGTTTCTGAAGCCTGGCTCCTATCCCGCGGTAATTACCAGACATGGCAACATCAAAGCGATCCTTGTCCTCGGGAGCAAAGTAAAAAGTGTGAGGGTCAAATTCTTCAACCACTGCATTGATATAAACAGAGAACCAATCCTTTCTTTGACGGTCATCGATAAAGTCGTATAACTCATCAAGAGAACGTTTGGTAGCCATACGGGCTTCCTGCTCAATGACTTCGGCAGTTTTTATCACTATGGAACCATTATCAGGATTCAGGGCTTTCTCCCTGTCTGCAGCAGACATTTTTTCAAGGTTCTCCTTGTCGCGTTTCTGTTCCTCGAGCAAATCGTGATAATTCGCTATACTTGAAAACTTAAGCTGTTTTCTCCAGCGTTCTTTAAGTTGCTTATTGTTCCGGACATATTCCATATTTTCATAGTCTGTCGAAAAAGTCTCATCCAGAGAATAATCAAAAGGCTCCTTGAGTATCTCTACATAAATCTCCTTCGACTCTTCTATACGCTGAACCAGACGTTCATGAGTCAGGTTGAAAAAGCTCAGGTCATAGTCCATTAACTGGTCATCTATCTCATACCTGTACTTCTCAAATTCCTTGATATCAGACGCATAGAAATATCTTTTGAACGGGTCTAATTGTTCGAGATAATCATTAAAGACGCCTTCGGAAAAACTATCGTCTATGTCCTTGGGATTGAAGTGTCCTTGTTCGAGCACATAGGTTATCAATTGGACCAAAAGCTTATCCTTATCTGAATTCTCAAATGTTTTCGTGGTAAAGCTGCAGGACGCGAAAGCGAAAAGCAGAGTAAGCAGTGCGATATTAAATTTCCTTTTCATCATTAAGTTCTTAGTAAGTTCCGGCATTTTAACTGGTTCTAAAATACAGAAAATATTATGCCAAAATAGGGCAGGTGTACTAATTTTTTGTTAAACGCCTTAAAATGAGAAAATAATTGTGTTTTTCAGTACTTTTGAGGAAAAGAACAGTATTCTTTATGCCGCAAAAACCCCTTATTCTGGTTACGAATGATGATGGGATTACCGCTCCCGGAATTCGTACCCTGATCCGACTTATGAATGAAATAGGAGATGTGGTGGTAGTTGCTCCGGACAGTCCGCAAAGCGGAATGGGTCATGCCATTACCGTTAATACCACATTATATGTAAAGCGTGAGCGCATAGATAAAGGGCCGCAACATGAGTACAGTACTTCAGGCACCCCGGCAGACTGTGTGAAACTGGCAAAACATGAGGTTCTGGACCGAATTCCGGACCTTTGCGTCTCAGGTATAAATCATGGTTCCAACACCTCTATCAACGTGATCTACTCAGGTACGATGAGCGCAGCTATTGAAGCGGGCATCGAAGGAATTCCGGCAATAGGATTTTCCTTGTGTGATTATAACTGGGATGCTGATTTCAAACCGGTAGAACCCTATGTAAAAACGATAGTTGAGAAGGTGCTTGAGAACGGCCTGGAACCGGGAATTGTGCTGAACGTGAACTTTCCAAGGCTTCCGGCAGACCAGATTAAAGGTATCAGGGTGTGCCGCCAGGCAAAGGCCAATTGGGTAGAGGAGTTCGACAAAAGACGTAACCCCCATGGCAAGGAGTATTACTGGCTGACAGGGAAATTCGTGTCCTTTGACGAAGGAGATGACACTGACGAGTGGGCCATTAGCAATGGTTATGTATCGGTTGTCCCGATAAAATTCGACATGACCGCACATCGATATATAAACGAACTCAATTCCTGGAAGCTCGATGATTAAGAAACATGTTATAACCGGATTTTTGGTAGGATTGATCGCGAATGCCTTAGGCCTGCTCCTTGCGGCTACTCTGCTGGGCAAAGGCGATGACTTTATGGAGGTAATCAGGGCGTCACAGGCAGAAGGATTCCTGGGAAAACTGATCAGTCTGGGGGCTATCCTTAACTTGATCGTATTCTTTTTCTATATTAAGAAAAAACAGGATTATAAGGCTAGAGGTGTTTTATTAGCAACAATTTTGGTGGCTATCTTAACTTTTTTAATAAAGCTTTAATTCGAAGTGAAGTATTATATCATCGCAGGAGAGGCATCGGGAGACCTACATGGGTCTAACCTTATTAAATCTCTTCAGAACATAGATGTCAATGCCGAGATCAGAGCCTGGGGAGGAGAACTGATGTCTGAGCAGGGGGCAAAGGTGGTAAAGCATTACCGCGACCTGGCTTTCATGGGATTCCTCGAGGTTTTATTGAATATCAGGACAATAGCCAGGAACCTTTCTTTTTGCAAGAAAGATATCGAAGCATTCAACCCTGACTGTATCGTTTTTATAGATTACCCGGGGTTTAACTTACGAATTGCCAAATGGGCAAAAAAGAATGGTTACCAGACCCATTACTACATTTCGCCCCAGATCTGGGCATGGAAGGAAAATCGAATTAAGGACATCAGAAGGGATGTGGACAGGATGTACGTTATCCTGCCCTTCGAAAAGGATTTTTATGAGAGAAAGCATCATTTTCCGGTTGAATTTGTCGGCCATCCCTTAATAGATGCCATCTATAACAGAACCCAGGTGGATGAATACCAGTTCAGGGCAGAATTTGAACTATCTGAAAAGCCCATAATTGCCCTTTTACCTGGTAGCAGGAAACAGGAAATCAGGAAAATGCTAAAAGTGATGCTTAGTATTATCCACGAATTTCCCAATCATCAGTTCGTAATAGCAGGGGCACCGGGACTCGACAGGCAATTTTACAACCAGTTCATCAGGAATTCGCAGGTCCATTTGGTTCACAATAAAACCTACGACCTGCTTAGTGTATCTACCGCGGCCATAGTGACGTCAGGGACGGCGACTCTGGAAACGGCCCTCTTTAAGGTTCCTGAAGTGGTTTGCTACAAAGGGAGCTGGCTATCTTATCAAATCGGAAAACGACTGGTCAAGAATATAGAATATATCTCTTTGGTCAATCTCATTATGAATAAACCTGTGGTTACCGAATTAATTCAAGCTGAGTTCAATTCCACAAGACTTAGGCAGGAAGTGGTCCTCCTGCTCGATGAATATGAACGCACAAAATTCTTTATGAATTATTACGACCTTGAGAAGTCTTTGGGTGGAAGAGGCGCCAGTGAAAAGGTGGCTGGTTTTATTTTTAATTCTATAAATTAGCATAAAGGAAATCCTGCGTTATGCGACATTTGGCCCCGATTCTTCTTTTTATCGTGTTATTCTCCGGATGTAAGTCGTCACGACAGAGCATTGTCACCACCAAGAAAAAAGCGGAGAGAATATCCAGCTCACAACCTTTTAAAGATTCTGAAAACGACCGGGCCATGGCAGTGGTCCAGGAAGCCATTAATTACGAAGGCGTCCGTTACCGATATGGCGGAACCAGTTCGAAAGGCATGGATTGCTCAGGTCTGATTTACGTATCATTTAAAAAGGAGAATATCGATCTGCCGCGCATTTCTGATGAAATGGCACGGTCTGGCCAACCATTACAACTAGACCAGGTCAGGGAGGGCGATCTGCTTTTCTTCAAAACAGCTAAAGGAAAAAATAAGATCAATCATGTTGGGCTCGTAACCGAAAGGCGTGATAACACTATAATCTTTATTCATTCCACCACCTCCCGGGGTGTGATCCGTTCATCGATGGATGAATCTTACTGGAACAGGGCCTTTATAGCAGCCAGGAGAATTTTGTAGAATATTTACTATATTGTAATATAGAATTTTTTCTATATTGCTAATGAGATTTTGGTCCTTTCCTATTATTCGCATCAGTGCATTCCTGATTATTGGTATCATAACCTATCGTTTCCTGTATTTTGAACAAGTACATCTGATTTACATCCTTGCGATAGGTCTTCTACTATTGGTTTTTCTGAATAAATATCTGAAACAGACCATGTCGACCTTTTACGGCCCTGATCTTATCATATATTTATCCCTGTCCCTGTGCGGTTATCTCCTTGCCTTCTGGCACGATCCGCTCAACCATCAAAACCACTACACCAAATATATTGCTGATCAGGAAACGCTCTACTCTGTTGAAATGAGAGTTGATCAATCTATCAAAAACAGCGCTTATCATCACAGGTATATCGCAAAAATAATATCGGTCAATCATCATAATTGTCATGGAACAGTCCTATTAAACCTCCCGACAGAAAGCCTGACCACCACACTCAATAACGGCCAGCTAATCGAGGGCTTAGCTAAGATCCTCCCTGTAGATCCTCCCAGGAATCCTCATCAGTTCAATTACAAGGCTTTCTTAAAAAACCGTTATATACATCACGGTATTTATCCGGAAATTGATCATTTAAAACTTACCGGAATCCATTCGAGCGTGCTGAGTACAATCAAAGGGTGGCGCGATCTGACCATAAAAAATCTTGAACAATTCGATATTGATGCTGAGGAAAAGGGTGTGATCCTTGCCTTGCTGCTGGGCCAGCGCCAGGAGATATCGAAAGAACTCTACCGGCTTTATTCCAGGTCTGGGGCAGTGCACATCCTTGCCATATCGGGCCTTCATGTAGGCATCATCCTGATGATGCTCCATTTTTTATTGAAACCACTTGATTATTTAAAGCGCGGTAACATCCTCAGAATGATAATAATCCTGATGTTTCTATGGATTTTTGCTGTTATCACAGGACTCTCCCCCTCGGTTTGCCGGGCTGTTACAATGTTTAGCCTGCTCACTATTTCCATGAATATGAACCGCCCCGCGAACAGTTATAATACATTGGCCTTATCGATGTTCATACTGCTCTTGTTTAACCCTAATTTCATATATGAAACAGGATTTCAGATGAGTTACCTGGCGGTAATTTCAATCCTAATGTTCAATCCTGTCTTTATGTCTATCTGGCGACCAAAATTCCGAATTATCCGCATTCCATGGCAAATTTTTAGTGTCAGCCTTTCCGCTCAAATAGGGGTATTGCCTCTTTCTCTCTATTATTTCAATCAATTCCCGGGCTTGTTTTTCCTTACGAACCTGGCGATAATTCCCTTCCTGAGCCTGATATTATCACTGGGGTTCATCGTACTTGGTCTTGCCTTTTTCAATCTTCTTGATGCAACAATCATGGATCTGTATACCCGAATCATCGCCCTGATGAACGATTTCATCCAGTGGGTTTCCGGTTTTGAGTCCTTTATTTTTGAAGGAATACCTTTTAACCTCCCTCTGGTATTTCTCTGTTATGCTTTAATTCTATGTTCTTATGCATTTCTGACAAAGCCCAATCCCAGGTTTATCATTGCCACTTTAATAGCCTTGGTTGTTTTCAGGTCAGGAAGTATTTACAAAGCTCATTTCCTCCCGTCAAACACCTTTGTTGTTTTCCATAAAAGCCGTGAAACAATCATAGGCCTGAAAACCGGTCGGGAACTTACGATCTCGGCTTCCTCAAAAGAGCTCATCGAATCTGAGAACCTAATAACAGATTTTATCATTGGCGAGCAAATCCGTCATATTGAATTCGATTCATTTAAATCGTTCTATGGGTTACCTGTGGGAAAGCTTTTAGTGTTAGACAGTTTTCCAGTTTACAACTTACGCGCGGCAGCCCCAGACTGGGTTTTGCTCAGGAATTCGCCCAAGCTGAATCTGGACAGGTTGATCGACAGCTTAAAACCAGGACTGGTTATCTGTGATGGCAGCAACTACAGGTCATACCGCCAGCGCTGGAAACAGAGCTGCCTGAATAAAAAAATCCCCTTCCATTCAACCGATGAAAGAGGAGCATTTATGATCAGGTTCTGATTATTCTCCGCTGAATTCAGGCTTGAATGCTGAGCTATATTCATTGAATGCCTCCTGGGTAGTCAGCTTCTTATGGTCATCATTCTTGAATAATTTCAGGTATAATTCCAACTGTTGTGGTGTTTTATATCCCCTGATGGGGGCCAGGAATTCCAGGTTCTCATCAAGGAAAACCATAGTTGGATAGGCCCTGACCTGGAAATATCCTGCCAGTTGATGCTGGCTATTTCTTTTTGTGGCCCGCTCGGGATTGTAATTCGGGTTGGTATAGGTCTTATTCTTAAAGGTCACCTCAGCATTGCCTTCGGCATTAAACTTGACAGCGTAATAATGCTTATTGATATATTCAACCACATCAGGATTCTGGAATGTCTTTTTATCCAACAGTTTACACGGACCACACCAAACCGTGTACATGTCCATTATTATTTTCTTTGGATTCTTTTTCTGAAGTGCCACTGCCTCCTCAAGGCTCACCCATTTAATCTTTTCCTGGGCGGTTACTGATAGGCTAAGTGACACAATTACTACAAGGGCAAATAGTCGTTTCATCTTATTGAATTTTATTCTT
>JBFKFP010000057.1:0-15230 GCA_041618535.1 Flavobacteriaceae bacterium | reverse complement strand
GCTGAACATTCCCATCACCGATCCTTTGCCGGAAACCTGAGGGTTCCAGGACCTGAATACGATCTGATTTGGCATTTCTATGGAAAAATCTCCTTATAAAATTCATATATGAATTAATATCAGATATATATTTAAAATTAAACTTATTACGGAAAATTTGCGGTAACCTCGGTTACACAAAAAAAGCAGTTCAACCAAGAACTGCTTTTTAAAATTCCTATTGCTTAAATTGCTACAAGAGCGTTGTAGGGCAAACATATTCCGTAAGCGGTGCTCCGGACTCCTTAATGTCCTTGAAACCGCCTCTGACGTCGGTAACATTCTTAACTCCATTGGCCTGGAAGATGGAAGCAGCAACCAGTGAGCGATAACCACTTGCACAATGCAGCACGTATTCTTTATCCGGATCAAGTCTCGCAAAATCCTGGTGAATAAAATCAAGGGGGAAATTCTCAACACCAATAACATGTTCCGAATCGTATTCAGACTGTCTCCTGACATCCAGAGGATTACTCAATGTTCCATCTGTGATTCTTTCAGCAAAAACATGGGCAGACATAGAACCGATCTTGTCCACTTCGAACCCATGAGCCTTCCAGTCCTCGATTCCGCCATTAAGGTAGCCGAGAGTATTATCATAACCAACTCTCGAGAATCGGGTCACAATTTCGTTTACCCGAAGTTCGTCGTCAGTTATAAAAATGATCTTCTGGTTAATATCCTCTATCAAAGCCCCGACCCAGGGTGCGAAACTTCCGTTAATCCCGATATACCAGGCTCCAGGAACAGTGCCTTGTTCAGTATAATTTTCTTTGGTTCTCGTATCTACAACAAGAACATCATCTCTTTCACTTAATTCCTTGAATGTTATCGGATCCAGCGGTGTGGTCCCTTTATGCAGAACCTCATCTATACTGATGTTGACCGATTTATTCATCCTGACATTGTTGGGAAAATATTGTGGTGGTGGTTTTAAACCTGTGGTCACCTCAACGATAAATTCCTCTTTGGTCATTTCAGCTCTCAGGGCATAATTTGTTTTCTTCTGATTGCCAATGGTGTCAAAGGTTTCAGTACTCATGTTCTTTCCACATGCCGATCCGGCACCATGAGCCGGGTAAACCACGGTATCATCAGGCAAGGTCATAAGCTTGTTTCTCAACGATTCGAATAAATGACCTGCAAGATCTTCTTCGGTGATGGATCCTGATTTAACTGCAAGATCCGGCCTTCCAACATCGCCTATAAATAATGCATCACCAGTAAATACGTAAGGTGTTTTTCCATTCTCATCGATCAACAGATATGAAGACGACTCCATGGTATGACCAGGTGTATGTAACAGTCTCAACTTTATCTTGCCTATCTGAAAATCTTCATTGTCTTTTCCAAGGTGAAAATCATAACTGGTTTCAGCATTGGGTCCGTATACTATAGTAGCACCTGTTTTTCTAGCAAGATCGACATGGCCTGAAACAAAATCGGCATGGAAATGTGTTAGAAACACATATTTTATCTTGGCATTATCTGCCTCAGCCATCCTCAAATACGGCTCGGTTTCCCGGAGTGGATCAATAATTGCAGCCTCGCCATCAGACTCTATATAATAAGCCATTTCAGCCAGGCATCCGGTAAATAATTGTTCAACTTTCATTTTATCTGTCTTGTTTTATTTTATCAATATTAACGGTAAAATTAATCAAAAATTACCCCGTTCACTGTAACCGAGGTTACACTTTTTCAAGTAGTTAACTATTGGACTGGTGAACGTACTCCTTCATCTTATCCATCTCATTTCCTCCGTTCTTTTGGCCACTGAAGGCATCTATGGCTTCCTGAATACTCATAAAAAAATGATCAGGATCAACTTTATTTGTAAACCCGGAACGTTTCATCAGGTCTCGAACCGGACCTTTTATCCCGGTAAAAAATACTTCTACACCGCGGTTCCTGAAATCGGTAACAATCTCTTCGAGGGCGTGAAGTGCACTGCTGTCGATATTATTTATACTTTCGCCATCGATGATCAGGAGTTTTAATTTCCCTTTTTTTATCAATTCGTATTCGTATAACTTGTCTTTGAAGAAACTGGTGTTGGCAAAGAACAATTGGGCATCAAACCGGTAAATAAGTACCTCTTCAAGGACTTCCAGATTCTCAAACCGCTCTATATTTCTGTAAAAATGCGTGTTCGGCACCCTGGCCAATCTCGCGGTATGCGGCCTGGTGGTTTGAAATAGTACCATGGCGAGAGAAAGAATTACTCCTACTCCAATCCCGATTTCAATTCCCAGGCCAAGTGTTGAAATGAAGGTCACTATCAACATCCAGAAATCGGTTCTGTGACTTGAGAACAGATGAATGGCTTCCTTAAAATCTATAAGGCCGAACACGGCAACCATAATCACCGATGCCAAAACAGCCTGGGGAAGGTTATAGAATAAAGGTGTTAAGAACAAAAGGGTCAGGACTATAAGAACCGCACTGATCATACCTGCCAATGCAGTTCTGGCCCCGGCCTGGTCGTTGACTGCAGTTCGGCTAAACCCGCCTGTAGTGGCATACGACTGAAAGAAGGATCCTGCTATATTGGCAAGACCCAGGGCAATAAGCTCCTGGTTCGGGATTACATGATAATTCCTATGCCTTATCTGCACGGCCTTGGCCACTGCAATACTTTCCATAAAGCTAATTAAGGAAATTGTTAGTGCCATTGGAAGAAGGCTTTGCATGATCTCAAGATCGAATTCCGGTATCTGAAAGGAAGGAAGTGAGGCCGGAATCTCCCTCACAATAGGAACCGACGATGAACCGGTCCCTAAACCAAAAAGAACTACAATAAGTATTCCTGCAATCACCGCAAAAAGTTGACCTGGCAATGCTTTGTTAATCCGTTTGGAGATTACGATAATGGCTATCCCGATTAAACCTATGATAAATGCACCCCAATTTACAGAGCTCAGGTTCTGCGCAGCATGGATTACGATCTCATAAACGTGATTACTCCGGGGTATCTCGATTCCCAGCAAATGTTTCAGCTGACTTATTCCGATTATCAATGCTGCTGCCGATGTGAAGCCACTTACCACGGGATGTGAAAGGAAATTAACAAGAAATCCCAGCCTGAAGAGACCTAATACAAATTGGATGGCTCCCGCCATAAACGCGAGAAGAATGGCATAGCCTATATATTGCTCAACTGAGATTCCCGGCATGGCACCAAGGGCTGTTGCTGTAAGAAGAGACACCATAGCTACGGGACCGACCGCTAATTGCCTTGAACTACCGAAGAGCGCATATATAATCAAAGGGACAACTGAGGCGTAAAGGCCATAGACTGCGGGTAATCCGGCAAGGGTGGCATAGGCCATTCCCTGGGGTATCAACATTACCCCTACGGTAAGGCCCGCACTTAAATCCCCCTTAATCCAGGATTTATCATAATTGGCAGCCCAATCAATAATGGGAAAAATGGTTTTGGCTTTCATAGCTGGAAACTGATACAAAGATAGTCTAATGCGTAAGATAGACTGTAACCAGGATTACAGAAAACTAAGGACCTGAAGTCTGGCATTCCTCGAATACCTTTTCCTTACAAGGGGTTTTAATTTTGGCGTGGATAGCACTTATGGCCTCTCGTTTTTCCTTATAGAAAATATCATTGCCCATTTTATATATGAATTCACCCTTACGAATCACGTCCTGGCTTATGAGCTTGAGACCGGCGAAGTATATTCCTCCCCTGTTGTTCTGCCATTTAACTATTTCACTGGTGATCCACTCGGCAGCCGCCAGGTCTATGAAATTAATACCATCTGCCGCGATAAGAACATGCTGGATCTCATTTTTCTCATATAAGCTTGAAAAGAAAGCGGCTATTTTCTCCACGGAACCAAAATAAAGGGACCCATCAATACGAACAATTTTAAGATTTGAACATTCCCTGGCCTTATCATCTCTTACCATGTTTACCAGGCGCCGGTCGGCGTCCATTCCCAGGATGGCGATGTTGGGCTGAGAAGTCCTTTCCATATAGAAGAAGAATGAAGCCAGAATACCCGCCAGCAATGCGAATTCCAAATCAAAAAAAAGCGTGCCGAAGAAGGTGATGCCAAGTACGATCAACTCTCTCCCACTAGCCTTGTAAACATTTTTAATGTGATGAAAATCGATTAAGTTATATCCTACCAGAACAATGATCCCTCCCATCGCAGCCTTTGGCAGGTAAGAGGCATAATCGGCAAAAATCAGCAGTACCACCATCAGGAATATAGAGGCAAAAATGGCCGACATGGGAGTCTTCGCTCCTGCCTGGTGATTGACTCCTGACCTGGTAAATGATCCAGAGCCTGCATAAGAGGAAAAGAAGCTGGCGATCATATTAGACAATCCCTGGCCGATAAACTCCTGGTTGCCATCAATTCGCTGATGGGTATGCAATGCGATGGCCCTGCCTATCGCTACCGCTTCAATTAAACCGAGCAGAGCCAAAACCATAGCTCCTGAACTCAGTAATTTAACGTTCCCTATATTCAGATCAGGGACCTGAAACGGGGGAAGATTCGAAGGTAATTCACCAACGGTTTCTATTCCGTTGGCCGATCCGCCAAGTACAACAGCGATAAAACTTCCGAGGATCATGGCAATAAGCATATAATAACGTCGGAGGGGTTTGATCAACAATTTGATCGACACGGCAATAAGCAGGGTCCCCGCTGCTACACCCAGTACCACCCAGTTCGTATCATCGATATTCTTAAGTATATAAGTGACTATTTCTGCGATAGTGCTTCCCTGGGGAATAGGCAACCCAAAGACATGCTTAAGCTGCTTGAAAGCGATCAAAATTCCTGCCCCGGCTGTAAAACCGATTATGACCGAATGCGAAACGAAATTGACGAGCCTTCCCATTCTCAGGAGGCCCATCACCCACTGAAAGAACCCTGCAAGAAAGGTTAAAACGAAGGCCAGGCTAACAAATGCCTCCATATCGCTCTCAGGATTGACAAATTTAATCAGGGTTGAATAAACCACGATTGAAATGGCTGTTGTTGGCCCAGAGATCAGGTGATAGGACGAGCCGAAAAGAGCTGCGATAATAGGTGTTACCATAGCTGTATAGAATCCATAAATGGGAGGAAGACCGGCAATCATGGCAAATGCCACAGCCTGGGGAATCACGATAACAGTTCCGGTGATTCCGGCTACAAGGTCATCCTTCAGGCTCCTTCTAACCGAAGGGAACCAATCCAGGAAGGGAAAAAAGTTTCTATTTTTAAACAGCGTTTTCAATTCAATCGCTATGAAGTTAAATAAAGAATCCCGCATAAGCGGGAATTCAATTTTTATTCTGATGGATTCGAATCCATATAGTAGGTTGAATCATCAGGTCTGAAGGCTCGTTTGAACCATAGTGGCCGGCGCTCCCCGTTAGGACCCGGTGCAGGCCTGGTCATAGCGAGCCATTCCTTATAAATCTCGTGTGATTTGTCGGTGTTTACATAGATATCGCCGTATTTGTCATTATGACCTGGTTTTTCAATGCGCACCCGCTGATGCCAGCAATGCATACCGCTAATAGGATCGGGGTGAACGGCATGGGTTATATTCTGATGAACACCACCGTCTTTCCAGAAAATTCGCTTGGAGTCCTCGTCATTAGAATCGAATGGTTTGATACCGGATAAAGTGTTCATCTTCCAGCCGCCTTTGCCATCAGATTCAATATTGACCGTGTTAGTGGCCCAGCGGTTTCCGATTTTATCCTGGGGTCTTCTCCATCGTCCAATATGATGAGAACAGGCTACTACACCCGGTTTCATACTTTGGGTAACCCATACCTTATCTATAAAATATCCTATATCTGTATTCATCTTGACAAGATCGCCGGTTTTAAATCCCCATTTGGCAGCGTCTTCAGGGTGCATCCAGATAGGGTTCCGGTTTGATATCTCAACCAGCCATTTGGCGTTTCCTGACCGCGAATGAATAAGAGTTGGCAAGCGAAAGGTCGGAACCAGAACATATTCTCCTTTCGACTTATCCAGTACATCCTGGTGAATATGGCTTTTGATGTAGGTGGGAATGGCATATTCAGGCCATTTCCAATCTACCATGGTCTGAGAGTAAAACTCGTTCTTCCTTGAAGGAGTTGGAAAACCTACACAGGCTTCTCCTTTTATCATAACCCCGATGGCCTTCCCGTTTTTTGAAATTACCCGAGATTCCGGATCCACTTCCGCGCCTTCAAGCTGTTCTTTACTCAACTTATTCTCATTCTTTTTATACCCGTGTTTCTCGATTTCAAAAGCACCGTATTTCTGCATGTAACCAAGGGCTGTCAGTCCTTCTTTTTCAGCAGCTTCCGGCAATCCTTTTACACGCTCAAATACATATTGATAATATTCCTCGATGGTGATCTTTTCTCCCGGACGATAAGGGGATTCAAAATGCTTCCGGATTCCCATACTGCCATCCGGATCTATTCTCCAGCTGAGTTCAATCCAGAACTCATCCTCCTCCCAAACCTCACCCGGATTGGCTTCATAGGTATATTTTACGGGATTCCCGTTTCGCCTTGCTGCTTCCCGAAGAACGGGCTGTCTGAAGGCTACCCATGTTCCACTATGGGTGGCATAAGAATTAAGGTCATGCCTTTCTGAAGCCAATCCCATCGGTAATACCAAATCAGCATAGAATGCCGTTTCACTCCATATAGGTGTAAGAGCTGCGTGAAGCCCGAACTTGCTCTCGTCCATATACATCTCCATCCAGGTAAACCCGTCAGGATAGGTCCATACAGGATTGAAAACTCTCGAAAAGTATACGTCCATCTTACCTCTTCCCTCTTTCAGCATATGAGGTAGTAATTGGCTCATTTCAAAGAACGCCAGCGGATATTCCCTGGGGAAGTGAAGTTCATTCCATTTTTTCTGGGGTTGAGGCGGATTGGGAACCTGGGGTTTGAATTTGTTCCAGGAATTTGGACTGGTCCCTCCTTTGGCGCCTACTGCTCCGGTTAGAACAGTAAGGAAATGCAACCCTCTTGCCACAGCCCATCCTCCAAGGTTTGAGGCTCCGGCTGCTCTCCAGTTATGCGAAGCGAATCGCTCTCCGGCCGCTCCAATTTCACGCGCTATCTGTACTATAAGATCGGATTTCACGCCAGACTCAGATTCAGCGTATTCCGGGGTGTAATCTTTATATTCCTCCCTCAAAACCTCTATAAAGGTCTCAAAGGTTCTGGGCTTGTCTGCATGTTGAGCTTTCAGGAACTCCTGCCAGTTAACCCAATTTTCCATATAATCGCGGTTATAAAGCTCCTCGTCAAGAATGATCTTTGCCATGGCCAGGATGACAGCGGCCTCTGTGCCCGGATAGGTTGGCAGCCAATAATCAGACATGGAAGCTGTATTGGATAGCCTGGGATCCATAGTTGCCAGTTTGGCCCCTTTCATCTTTCCTTCTATTATCCGCTGGGCATGCGGGTTAAAATAATGACCCGACTCAAGATGTGCGGAAACCAGGAGAATGAACCTTGCCTCCGAATGATCGGGTGACGGACGGTCATAGCCATACCAGAGATTATATCCGAATCGGGCTCCGGATGAACATATATTTGTGTGGGAGTTATGTCCGTCTATTCCCCATGACTGCAGGACCCAGTTCATGAATCCTTCATGGCCGGGACGGCCCACGTGATAGGCGATCTCGTTATGCCTGTTCTCCTTTATTGCTTTACGAATTCGTGCACTGATCGTATCCAATACCTCATCCCAGCTCACTCTTTCCCATTCTCCTTCCCCTCGTTTTCCAACCCGTTTCAAGGGAAACAGGATCCGATCCGGATCATTAACCTGATTGATCGTAGCCGGGCCTTTCGCACAATTCCTTCCACGACTGCCGGGGTGATGGGGATTTCCCTCAAATTTCTTGACCTCCTGTGTCTCTTTGTCGATGAATGCCGTTAATCCGCAGGCGCTTTCGCAATTGAAACAGGTGGTTGGAACGATCTGGTATGTTTTTTTTACTTTTTTGGGCCAGGACTTCGGATCATATTCCACCCAATTATCCCACTTGTCAGGCGGTGGAAAATTCTCGTACATCTGTGCGATCTCCTCATCAGAAAAAAAACGCATATCGCCATCTGTTTCCTGGTAACCTTCCTTGTGAAGATTGGGTATCAGACCCATCTTTTCGGCTATGCCTTCGATAAATGATGCTTTCTTATAACCCATATTGCAAGTTTAAGCCAAGGGGATGCGCTGAGGCGCTTCAACCCAAATTTTTTCAGTGACATATATTCCAATCAGAACCAAAACAGATGTAACGGCCATGCCTACGGTTCCCGGCCAAGTCCACAGGGCGATCAGCGGGAGCACATTTCCAATGGCGATAACTCCGATCCAGAACAATTTGCTGTATCGACCCCGGGTGATCATCTGAACAACCGTATGAGCCGCGGTGCTTGGATGAGTCACAGTTAATTCTGTTAACATCGTAAACAGATTCACTGCCAGTGCAATGCTCATACTCATCTTGAATATTTCCATCCAGGATTCCGATCCTATGACAAGGGCTGTAATCGCCATTATTCCCACACCGGCCATCAGGCTGTGAACCAGCATGTGCAAGGCCAATGACGGACTTTGCCAAAAATCACGACCCTTCGCCTGGGCAAATAGGAAGGCCGTATATATTGCTAATAGAACAGCAAATATCGCCGTGACGATCAACAACGGCATCTCGGGAATCCCGAGATCAAAGATTGTATTGGCCATCCAAACGGTTATCAAAAGGCCGAAAATCGTAATAGTGTATCCACCTTTTACCAGCCAGGATCTCCATTGGGGCCTGAGGAGCACATATATGAAACGATCCGGTCGATCGAGGTCCATAACCAGGAATAATCCTGTCAGGGCCAGAAATACCAGGGATATTCCGGAAGACCAGATCTTGGAATTATCCGATAACTCATAACCTAAAATATGGGCCAGGAATGGCACAAGGAAGGCACCGGCAGCTATAGCTTTGGTCAAAACATAGGCAGAAACCTCCCAACCCCATAAAATTCCCTTGTCGGGTGTATCATAGACCCGTCTTGCTTTTCCGTTGAGCACATCTATATAGTTAGGGTTCTCAGAGTCTTTCTTCTGATAAGCGGCCTGCAATTCATTGTCTATGCTCATTTGAAGCAGGTCAACATCATCATTGGTATGCATCATTTTCTCTGCAGCTTTAGCATAATGACCAACTCCGCGAGCCTGTGAATTCCAAAGTCCCGGACCCGACCTGTCTGTGGCCTCGGCATTTAAAGACGCTTCATCTCCGTCAATGTAGAACAAATTTGGTTTCGTCCCTTTCTCAGGCTTCCGGACCTTGACCTGCTGCCTCGCCAGCAACTGCGATATCTCGGTATGTGGGTTGTCCATATCTCCGGCTATAATCGCATGCTCAGGGCATACTGTAACACAGGCGGGTTCCCGTCCTACTTCTACACGGTGTGCACAGTAATTGCACTTGGCTGCCGTGTTAGTGTACGGATCGATATACAGGGCATCATACGGGCAGGCCTGCATACAGGACTTACACCCTATACAACGATTATTATCGAAATCGACTATTCCATCTTCACGAGTATACAGGGCTTCAACAGGACAGATCTCAACGCAGGGCGCATCGGTACAATGATTACATCGCATAACCGAGAAAATGCGTCTTGTATTCGGAAATTCGCCTTTTTCGACTTGTTTAACGTAGGTTCGGTTAACACCGATAGCCACGTCATGTTCCGATTTACAAGCGGTGGTACAGGCATGACAACCAATACATTTACGGTTGTCAATTATAAAGCCATACTTCATATAATGATTTTACAAGGTGGTCTTATAAATGCGTCGATCTCCCAAAGTTAACGAACCTTCGAAAGACAAGATGTAACTAAAGTTACCTAAAAGATCTATTCCAAAGAAAGGATCAATGCGGTAATTTTTGCTTGATGGCGTGGTAAAGCATCGCCCCGAGCAATCCTCCTATGATCACCACTATGATGGTCCAGGCACCCCGTCCGAGCAGGATAAACATAGGTCCGGGGCATGCCCCGATAAGGCCCCATCCCAGCCCGAAAATTGTTCCGCCAATTATTGTGCGGGCAAAGCCTTTCTTCTTGGGCTCTATCTCTATAAGCTTACCCTTATAATCCTTTAGGGTGCCTTTTCTAAAGAAATAGAATAAGATTATCCCCAGCACTACTGCCGAACCTATAATGCCGTACATGTGAAACGACTGGAACTTAAACATCTCATAGATACGATACCATGAAATAACCTCCGCCTTCGTCAGTACTATTCCGAACAATATCCCTATCAATAAGTATTTTATATTTTTCATAGCTGACGATTAAAAGATTAATGGAATTAACAACCAGGTCATGATCAATCCTCCTATGAAGAATCCTATCACCGAAATCAATGAAGGCATCTCAAGGTTACTCAATCCGCTAATGGCATGTCCGGAAGTACAGCCTCCTGCATACCGTGCACCGAATCCTACAAGCACACCGGAAAGCAACAAAACGGCCATCCCCTTAAGAGACATGAGGTTCTCTGTTCCGAATATCTCGTCGGGTAAATATTTAGCCCCTGCATTCTGGAATCCAACCTCTGCCAGATCCTGAACGGTCTGAGGATTCAGCATTACAGCTTCGCTGGGGGTCATAAATTTATAGGCTATAAACCCGCCTATAACGCTTCCCACGATAAACATGAGATTCCAGCCACTTTTTCTCCAGTCGAAATTAAAAAAATCAACAAGCTTCCCTGCTCCACCAATGGCGCAGATGGTTTCGAGATTAGAGGATACCCCAAACTTCTTTCCGAAGTAATGAAGCAAATACAGGACAATGGCAATCATCGGTCCTCCGATATACCATGGCCAGGGTTCCATTAAAAATTCCATCTTAAATTTATTTGAGAGTAAAATTAATTATTAAACGCCGTTTGACTGTGACCTGGGTTACACAGTTTTATGAGATCAGAGATTCAGAATCTTGATTTTATTCCTGTGCAATTGTATCTTATTCTCCCTCTCTAGCCTTTTCAGGATTCTCGATATCACCACACGAGAGGTATGCAAATCATAGGCTATTTCCTGATGTGTGGTGGTGATCATCTCATCCCGGTTGGCGATAGCCTTATCCCTGAGATACCTGAGCAAGCGTTCATCCATTTTTAGAAAAGCAATGGCATCTACCGCTTCAAGCAGTTCATTCATCCTGCTATGATAGCTCTGTAATACAAAACTCTGCCAACTCTTGTATTTATGGAACCATTCCTGCATTTTTTGAACAGGGATCATAATCAGTTCGGTGTCCGTTTCTGCAATAGCGCGGATACCGCTTTTGGTGTCTCCCATGCAGCATGTAATGGTCATGGCACAGGTATCCCCATTCTCGATAAAATATAGCAGCAGGTCGTCCCCTTTATCATCCTCCCGCATAACTTTAATCGCTCCGTTCAGAATCAGGGGCATCGATTTTATGGTATCCCCAATGTCGATGATCATCGTTCCTTCAGGCACACCCATATATTTCCCTATTCCTTGAATCTCATCCATCAGCTCATCTTCAAAGAGATACCCGTAATTAACCTTTAAATCCTCTATCATATTCATAACCACTTAAAATTGCTCATTTTATTTTATGAACTTACTTATAATAATGCTCGGAACAAAATTTCAACGGGGTGAAATGCCCTGGTGCCTGTTCCATCTTCAATCTGGTGCCTGCAGCTGGTCCCGTTAGCCGAGATCATCGTTTCTCGCTTTGCCCCTGAGACTGCCGGGAATAAAACCTGGCCACCTATGGCCATACTCAGATCGTAATGATCCTTTTCATAACCGAATGAGCCGGCCATTCCGCAGCAACCGGAAGCTATCATACCAACCTTGAAGTTTTCGGGTATACCGAGCATTTTCAAGGTGGAGTCGGGGTTTGCCAGTGCCTTTTGGTGACAATGCGCGTGAAAAAGTATCTCCTTTGATTCCGATGTAAATATCTTCCTGTCTATCCTGCCTTTCTCCAATTCACTGGCCAGAAATTCGTCAATCAGGAAAACATTATCCGATAACCGTTTTGCCGTTTCCTTCAATTCACGGGAAACGAGATTGGGATATTCATCCCTGAAACCTAAAATGGCTGAAGGCTCCAGACCTATCAGGGGGAGATCCTCTTTGATCAAATTCGAGAATATCTCCACATTCCTTGCTGCAGCATCCCCGGCTTCATCCAAAAACCCTTTAGAGATGAATGCACGAGCGCTCTCGGGATGGTCAACAAATAAAACCTCATAGCTGAGTGCATTCAATAATTTAGTCCCTTTCTTCCCGATTTCAACATCATAGAAATCGGTGAACTCATCTATAAACAAATAGACCTTGTTATCGCTTTCCGGCTGTTTATATTTCTTTAACCAGTTTCTGAATGTTTGCTTTTGAAGCTTTGGAAGCCTGCGTTCAGGTGAAATACCGATACTTTTCTTTACCATTCCTGAAGACATCATCAGGTTTACAAGTCCGGCAAAGCGATGCCATCTTTTATTCAGGCTGGCATTTTTGGCAATCAGTCGGCTTCCCAGAGGAATCCGATTCGATTTATGATATTGGAAGAGAAATTCCGCTTTCAAGGTGGCCATATCGATATTAGAAGGACACTCCGACTTACATCCCTTGCAGGAGAGGCAGAGATCCATAACCTCACGGACCTCCGGATGATTAAAAGGATTCTCCTTAACATTCATAGTGAGAAACTCTCTTAACACATTAGCCCTTCCCCTGGTGGTTTCGCTCTCATTTAATGTTGCCCTGTAGCTCGGGCACATGGTCCCTCCCGCGAAATTGAGTTTCCTGCAGTCGCCCGAGCCATTGCATTTCTCCACGGTGCGCAATATACCTCCTGTTTCTTCAAAATTGAACCTGGTCTCAATCTCAGGTTCATCCCGATCAGGCTCATAACGGAGACCGGAATCCATGGGTTCGGGATCCACGATTTTACCCGGGTTAAAAATACCCTTTGGGTCCCATATTTGTTTTACCTCTTTTAACAGACTGTAAACATCTGCTCCTAACACCAACGGAATAAATTCTGCCCTGACCTTGCCGTCGCCGTGCTCACCGCTTAAAGAGCCCTCGTATTGTTTCACCAATTTAGCAGATGCTTCGGCTATTGAGCGGAAAAGTTTCACGTCCCTGCTTTTTTTCAGATCAAGAACCGGCCTTAGGTGCAATTCTCCTGCCCCGGCGTGGGCGTAATAAACGGCGTCCTGACCGAAAGAATTCATCATTTTAGAAAAATCTGAGATATAAGCAGGGAGATCCCTCAGCGCTACAGCGGTGTCCTCAATACAGGCAACAGCCTTCCTGTCGCCCGGGATATTCGCCAAAACTCCCAACCCGGCATTTCTTAAAGCCCAGACCGATTTGGTATCGGGGCCGGATATGAGCGGGAAAGCATACCCTAATTTACCGGCCTTTAATTCATCTGAAAGCCGCTTAGCCATCTGCACCGCCTCCTTCTCAGAATCACCTCTGAATTCTATCATCAGCACAGCAGCAGGATCACCCTCAATAAAGAAACGGTTTTTTCTTTGTTCAATATTATCCCTGGTACAATCCAGAATTGTTTTGTCCATCAATTCACAGGCTGTCGGATTGTGACCCATGGCGATAACCGCCCCCCTGAGGGATTCATCTATACTGTTGAAATGTGCTGCCAGGACTACATCACGAGGTTTGGGCAAGGGAACCAGGTTCAGTTTAACTTCGGTAGTAAAGGCAAGGGTTCCCTCCGAACCACACAGGAGGCTGCAAAGGTTGAATCCCTTACCATTCTCATTAAATGGCTTCTGATCCAGGAGCGAATCAAGAGCGTATCCAGTGTTTCGCCTTGTCACTTCCGGAGAAGGATAATTATTCCTGATCAATTCTTGATTTGACCGGTCCTCAATCAAGTCCTTCATTTTATTCTTGATCTCTGATGCGTCATCTTTGGAATTACTTAAAACCGCATCATCATCAGAGAACACAGCAATCCCTCCATTGGCGAGTACCGTTCGAATTTCAAGGACATGATCACGAGTTGAACCATAAACGATGGACGTTGTCCCGCATGAGTTGTTTCCAACCATCCCACCTATATTGCAACGATTTGATGTAGAGGTGTTCGGCCCGAAAAACAGACCATAAGGTTCCAGGTGTTTATTGAGCTCATCACGTACAACACCAGGTTGAACACGAACCCATGACTCTTCCTGATTTATCTCGAGTATCCGGTTCATGTATTTGGAAGCATCAACCACAATACCACTGCCAACGCATTGCCCTGCCAGGGATGTACCGGCAGCACGGGGAATAAGGCTTGTATTATAAACTTCAGCGAAGGCTACAATAATCTGCACGTCACTTTCGTTTTTGGGTATGGCCACGGCTAAGGGAAGTTCTCTGTATACACTGGCATCAGTGGCATACAGGCTTTTCATGAGCGAACCGAAATGGAGTTCGCCCTCTAGTTGATCTGAGAGGTGATTTAATGAGGATTCTGAAAGCATTAACCGGATGGTGGTTTATGGATATAAATATAACGCCAATCAGTCAATTATTTGTTAAATAGAATGGCCAATTCAACTGATTTTTATCCTGATTTGGAACACTTTTTGTTAATTCAATGATAAAATTACAACCGTGATCGAGAATGTCACCATTATTATGTTGTTTTGCATATATTTAAAAAAATTGTTGTCAATTCCATGCTAAATCGTACGATCTTAACCATCGTCATGTTATTCGGCTGTTCTGCGATAGGATTTGCCCAGCTGGACTCTGCCGCAAGGGGTATAAGCATCAGGGCAGCTGACAGCAATTACCTTGCAGATGCCAACCTTGAGCTCAAGCTTTCTCCCATTCAGGGGCTTACGAGGAAAGTGGTCACACCCAGGATCAATTACACCCCTATGGGTGACAGCTTTAAAAAGAAGACCGGCGTGAACATGGTTGAAAAAAGCACACTTCAAAAACCAACCTGGGATGTTCGTCAGAAGTTTACGGAAGACCGTCAGGATGTCTCGCAATTCAGCAAGGACTATATGCTGGGAAGCATCAGCACAAGTTCCAAAACAGTTGTGATCAAATGTCGTGATCATGAGTATGTGGATGGCGACCGTATCCGGCTGTCGGTGAAT
>JBFKFP010000056.1:0-15620 GCA_041618535.1 Flavobacteriaceae bacterium | reverse complement strand
TGATCCAGAATAAAGGCCTTAACAGTGATTTCATATTGGGCCGATACAAGCTGGGCGGCAAAAATCATCAGGAAGAGAAGAGGCTTCTTCATTTAGAAATTGGATTAAATGGATTAAAACTACACATTTTAATCAGACATTCGAAAGGTCAATTGATCAATCTCCAATACCGGAATTGAACTTTAATTCATAATTACTAATGAATGACACAACTGCAGAGGACTATTTTTTTTGTAAATTCATTTTGTTCTAATAACCATCTTTATGAAACGACGTCAATTTATCAAACGGACCGCAGGGGCAGCTGCGGCATTTAGTATAGTTCCCAGCTATGTGCTGGGAGGTTGCCATGTACCTCCCAGCGATACCCTTTACGTAGCATGTATTGGCGTCGGCGGCCGCGGTGGTGGAATCGTAAGGGAGTTGAATGCTACCGGAAAGGTGAAATTTGTCGCCCTTTGTGATGTGGATGACCGCCGTGCGGAGGCCAGCTACAAAGCTCATTCAAAAGCCTCGAGATATAAAGACTTCAGAAGAATTCTAGACAATCATATCAACGAGATTGATGCCTTTACCGTGGGCACTCCCGATCATACTCATGCTGTGATAGCCCTGCCGTTCATGCGTGCAAAAAAGCATGCCTATGTTGAAAAACCCCTAACTCATAATATTTACGAAGCTCGTTTGCTGACCGAAGTGGCCAGGGAACAGGGCATTGTAACGCAGATGGGGAACCAGGGTAGCTCGTCAGACGGAATCCGGGAGGCACAGGAATGGATAGAAGCTGGAGCAATAGGGCAGGTGGAACGCGTTGATTGCTGGACCAATCGCCCGGTTTGGCCACAGGGTTTACGCAATATTAATGAAGGTGAGCCCGTACCTGAGGGTCTCGATTGGGATCTTTGGCTGGGTCCGGCCAGGGAGCGCCCTTATCATTCTGCCTATCTGCCCTTCAAATGGCGTGGCTGGTGGGATTTTGGAACCGGCGGACTAGGTGATATGGGCTGTCATATAATGGAAACACCATTCAGGACCTTGAAATTGGGTTATCCTTATGAGGCTGAAGCCAGTTGCACGACAGTTTGGGCAGGTGATTTTATTGAAGCTAATTATGATAAAGCTTGTCCGCCATCATCGATTGTCCGGCTGAAATTCAGGACAGAACAACAGGGCGAAATCGCCCTCAATTGGTATGACGGCGGGATCATGCCTGATCTGCCGGATGAATTAAAAGATAATGAGATGATAGGTGACTGGAATGGTGGAAGTTTATTCTATGGAACAAAGGGAATGCTGGTTACAGATTGTTATTCCCGAAACCCAAGGCTTCTTCCTTCTGAAAAAATGAATGACTGGAAAAAACCTGATCCCACTATTCCCAGGGTTAAAAATGGATTCAGCGGACATGCAAATAATTGGGTTGAGGGCTGCCTTGACGGTATCCCCACTTCCTCCCCTTTCTCTTATGCCGGGCCATTGACAGAGGCTGTCCTGATGGGAAATCTCGCCATAAAGGCGTTTCAGTATAAGGTGCTGAAAGAAGGGAAAAAACCAACCGACTGGGCTCCGTTCGACTATCCTGGAAGACGTAAACTAAAGTGGGATGGCGATGCGATGAAGGTGACCAATTACGATAAGGCCAATAATTGGGTGACCCGAGATTACAGATCGGGCTGGGAAGTTAAATAATCCTATTTTCCGGGAAAATCTGCTTTTCTTTTCTCGAGGAATGCAGAAGTTCCTTCCTTGAAATCCTCTGTGCCGAAACAATAGCCGAACTGCTCGATCTCGACACGGAAGCCATTGACCCCTTTCTTTAAGCTCGCGTTTACCGCCTTGATCGCAGCCCCGACGGCTACAGGAGAGTTTCGCATAATCTTGGCTGCTACTCCTTTACAGTACTCAAGCAATTCTTCCTGCGGAAGAACATGGTTAACAAGCCCATAATCCAGGGCCTGTTCGGCATTGATCATTCCGGCGGTGGTGATCATTTCCATTGCACGACCTTTTCCAACAAGTTGTGTCAGGCGTTGTGTTCCTCCATATCCCGGAATAACTCCCAATGACACTTCAGGAAGACCCATTTTGGCATTATCGCTCGCAATTCGAAAATGGCAAGACATCGCTAATTCAAGTCCACCGCCCAGGGCAAACCCGTTTACAGCGGCAATTACAGGAGTTGATAACGACTCAACAAAGTCGAAAAGCAGTTCCTGGCCATCTGCAGCAAGCTGTTTTCCCTGGTTGACATCAAAATGGGCGAATTCACTGATATCCGCACCTGCCACAAATGCCTTTTCACCACTTCCTGTCAGAATGATCACCTTTACCTCATCATCCGAATTTGCATCACTCAGGGCCTGGTTTAATTCCCCTATTGTCTCACGGTTCAAGGCATTCAGCTTGGAGGGCCTGTTTATGGTAATTATCTCTATACCATCATCAAATTCTGAAAGGATATTGTTGTAGTCCATTTTATTTATTGCTTGATCAGTTTTTTGGAAATACAACCCTAAATGTTGTTCCTTTTCCTTCAACCGAATTAAAGGTAACGCTTCCGTTGTAGGTTTCCACAATATTTTTTACAATCGGTAATCCGAGTCCCATTCCGCTGGACTTAGTTGTAAATTTCGGCTCAAAGATCTTGTTTCGGTTAAACGTGGATATTCCCAGTCCATTATCGCTGATAAGAATTACCACCTGATCGTTTTCTTCCATAACCTTAACCTCTATTTTAGGTTTGATTTCTTTTGGCATGGCCTGGATCGCATTTTTTACAAGGTTCGTAACCACCCTTATAAGCTGGGTCCTGTCGAATTTCGCAATTATCTCATCCTGCTCCTTGATAAATGTGATATAATCTTCGGAAAATATCTCAAGGGCGAGATTTACCACCTCCACAACATTAAGGTTCTCATTCTTCTGGGCAGGCATTTTCGCGAAGTTCGAAAAGGCGGAAGCTATAGAACTCATCGTGTCTATTTGTTGAATAAGCGTCTTGCTGAATTCCGCTACCTTCTGCTCAATTTCGGGATCGTTGGCATCAAATTTACTCTGGAAGCTCTGCACGCTCAATCGCATTGGAGTAAGCGGATTCTTGATCTCATGTGCAACCTGTTTTGCCATCTCGCGCCAGGCCTGTTCCCGTTCGCTTGTTGCCAGTTTCACTGCGCTCTCTTCAAGTTCATCGATCATACTATTATACGCTTCAACTAAAAGGGCTACTTCCTGGCTCGCCCCTTTTAATTCTATTTTCATATTCTGTTTTTCAAGCCTTGTTTCATTCATTTTATCACTGATTGTTTTCAGCGAGCGAGTGATGAACTTAGACACAAAATAAGCGAAGGCAATAGCCACCAGGAACATGATAAAATAGGTAACCCCCAGGCGTTTCAGGAATTCTCTAAGTTCGGCTTCATTAAAGGAATCGTCTTCGAAATACGGGACATTCAGAATGCCGATTGGTTTAGCCCTGATATCTGAAAAAATGATATATGACGATTGGTAATTGGCCCCCAGTTGCTCATTCTTCACGACCACACGTTTATCAATAGATTGCCACAGATCTGAGAGCACATCGGCCGGGATACACCTGATGATAGTATCGGCCTCAAACGATGGCTGGGAACTTTTCAACAATGTTCCCTCAAGGCCATAGAGGTTGAACTCTATGTTCTGGATATTTGCGATCTCATAAATCTTATCCTTGAAGATCAGCGGAAGGTTTTCAGTAGAAACCGGGTAGGTGGTTTGCCTCAGGACATAGTCAATTCGTGACAACAACTGAGATTCTTTACGTTCCAGTCGCTGTTCATGATAGTCCCGGGATTGTTCATTGTACTGGTAAATGGTTACCGCGGCAATCAATATAGAGGCCACTACCACCAGAAGGATCATGTAAACAAAAATCCTAGAACGTAAAGACAAGCTGTTTTGGCTCATGTTTTTATTTCCGTTGCGCTGCAAGAATCAAGCCACAGCCTCAGGCATTTCCTGTTTATTCCTCCTCAACAAACAAATAATTAAGATTTTTACTGTTGAAGTCAGTATTAAAGGCTTTGATCTCATCCGATATCAGTTTATCAAAGGCTTGTAACTGCGTATTGATCTTGCCGGTCAATTCATTTTTAACAGCGATATCCTGATCGGTTGGAGGAAAATCGCCCAGGCTTACCAAAGAATTCAAATGACCTAATTTGTTTGTAAGCCTGATAGGAAAATTCAATGGATCCTGCCCGCTCCTGTTTTTAGTCTGATAAAGTGCTTTCTCTATCTCTGAAAAGGACTCCTTCAGTTCTTTGGCCCTGTCGAGCAGGTCCTTGACATTTTCGTCATCCTTATATCGGGATTCAAAATCAGACAACTGCTTGTTTATCGCCCTTATCTTTTTGATACTCTTATGAGCTGCATCAACTGTTACATTAATATCTTTAATAAATTCGAATTGTCTCTTCATTTCCTCCAAACTGCTTTCCGATCTCGGATCTGCCAGGATGTTGAAAGCCTGCTCCTGAGTTTTTCCATTTACGTCTAGTACCACTTTATACTCTCCGGGCACAGCCTTCGGGCCTCTTAAGCTCGCCCACCACAAGATCATCCCGTCAAAATCTGTTGCCCCGTCGTAAATCATATCCCACACAAACTTATTGGCGCCTTTTTCAACCTTCAGCATATTTTTCTTATCGGTATTCTTAAAGGTCTTGATGGTGTCGCCAGCCCTGTCAAGATAAGATAAGGACACCTTATCACCCTCCTCCAGATCCTTCAGGTGGAAATAGGTAATTACACCATTGGGATGGTTGGTGCCAGATGTTTTACTTCCAGTGAAACTGCCGCCTCTCATTCTGTATGAATCCTTGGGTTTGAAAAGTTTGTCTGAGCTCAGATCAGCATCATACATCTGGTGAATAACGGTCAGGTCGTCAATGATCCATGCGCTACGCCCCTGGGTGGCAACAACAAGGTTATTGTCTTTGATGGTCAAATCTGTAATTGGGACAATTGGAAGATTGAGCTGGAATGGTTTCCAGTTCTTTCCATCATTAAACGATATATACATCCCTGTTTCCGTGCCCGCATAGAGTAAGCCTTTTCGTTTGGGATCTTCCCTTACTACCCTGGTAAAATGCTCAGCGGCAATTCCTGAAGTGATCTTTGTCCAGGTCTTACCGTAATCTGTGGTTTTGTATAGATATGGCGAAAAATCACCCGTCTTGTACTTTGTTCCTGCTATGTAGCATGTCCCCTCATCGTGAACACTCGGTTCAACGCTATTGATCATCATCCACTCCGGCATGCCTTTAGGGGTCACATTTTCCCAGCTTGCTCCTCCGTTACGCGTGACATGAACCAGGCCATCATCACTTCCAACCCATATCAGCCCTTCTTTCAATGCAGACTCCTGGGCTGCAAAGATGGTACAGTAATACTCTACCCCTGTATTGTCCTGGGTGATCGGACCTCCGGAGGATTTCAATTTTAAAGAATCATTTCGGGTCAGATCCTCGCTTATTATTTTCCACGACTGTCCTTCGTTTTCCGTTACATGAACGTGCTGGGAAAAGGTGTACAATCTATCCGGGTTATGCTTAGAAAAAATAATTGGGAAATTCCACTGGAAGCGGTATTTCATCCCCTCAGCCCCATAACCCATGGGGTTGTCTGGCCATACGTTTATCGCTCTCACCGTTCCTGTTTCATGATTCACCCTTGTGAGGAATCCGCCGTAGCTTCCACCGTAAACTATATCGTTATTTTCCGGATCAACAGCAATGTGAGCCGACTCGCCTCCGGCCGTGCTTTCCCAATCGTCCTCATCAATATTGAATCCGTCTGTACGATGCGGGATCCGGATGGTGCTGTTATCCTGCTGAGCCACATAAATCCTGTATGGGAAATGATTGTCTGTCGTTACCCTGTAAAACTGTGATGTTGGCTGATTGTGATAAGTGCTCCAGGTCTCGCCGCCGTCATAGGTAACCTGTGCCCCGCCGTCATCACCTATTATCATCCTGTCTGAATTTTCCGGGGCGATCCATAGATCGTGATGATCTCCGTGCGGGGCATTATACGTACTGAATGTTCGCCCTCCATCATTACTCCGGTGATAGCGGACATTCAGAACATATACTTTATCGATGTCCTCTGTATCTGCATATACCCTGGTATAATACCATGCCCGCTGCCTGAGTTTTCTTTCGCTGTTCACCAGGTTCCAGCTTTCACCTCCATCATCACTCCGGTAAAGTCCGCCCTTATCTTTATTTTCAACCATAGCCCAAACACGCTCATTGTCTAAAGGTGAAACGGTCACACCAATGATCCCCAGCGTATCAGTTGGAAACCCTTTGTTTTTAGATATCTCGGTCCAGGTTGCCCCTTCATCGGTGCTTTTCCAAAGTGCGGAACCATCTCCTCCCGAACTCAGGCTGTATGGGGTTCTTTGCACTCGCCATGTCGAGGCATAAATTATTCGCGGATTAGTCGGGTCTATGATTAAATCGACAACACCAGAATGCCTGTTGGAAAACAATATCTTCTTCCAGCTTTTGCCTCCGTCTGTGCTCTTGTACAAACCTCGATCCTCTGTTGGCTTGTAAATATTCCCGAGTACCCCTGCATAAACCGTGTTAAAGTCGGTTGGATGAACAGCGATTCTCGGAATATGCCTTGAATTCTTCAGCCCTGATGAAACCCATGTCTTCCCGGCATCCAAACTTTTCCATATTCCATAGCCAGACGATACATTCCCCCGCACTGTTTTTTCACCACCCCCAACATAAATGACATTAGGGTCACTTTTTGCGACTGTAATGGCACCAATACTTCCACCAAAATACCCGTCTGAAATATTCTCCCAGGATCGTCCTCCATCTTCGGTTTTCCATATCCCGCCTCCGGTTGCTCCAAAATAAAAAAGGTTTGGTTTCCCTGGCACCCCGGTTACTGCCGCACTCCTGCCTCCACGGAAGGGGCCAACGAGCCTGTATTCAAGAGCCGAGTAATAAGATTCATCAAAATTCTGAGATTTTAAGGGGTTGAACAATACTGTTGATAGCAAGGCTGCTATCATAAGAATCATAATTCGCATATTTCAATGGTTTGTTTAAGAGAAACTAAAATTAAGGATTAATCCCTAATCTTCTGAATTCGCCAGGAGATTTAATTTCACCTCCCTGTCAAGAAAATAGGCGGTGACAATTGTAGAGAGTACATCAGAGACCGGGAAGGCCAACCAAACTCCTAATTCACCATAAAACCTTGGGAGGATAAACAATAATGGAATAAAAAAGAACCCCTGTCGGGAAAGGGTCAAGAGCAACGCAGGTATCGCTTTCCCTACAGCCTGGAAATAGGCAGCCCCAATCAGTTGGACAGCTATAATCGGAGTTGCGGCGAAAACCCATCGCATTGCGGAAGGGGTTTCCTCCACCACAGCTATGTCCTGGGTAAACATCCTCGTAATCGCCTCGGGGAAAACCATCAATGCCACAAATACAATCGTCGCAAGAATGGCAGCGTATTTAATTGCCGTAATAATGGAAAGCCTAACCCTTGAGTATTGCTTTGCCCCGTAATTGTAACCAGCGATAGGCAAAAAGCCCTGGGTAATGCCATAAACGGGGAATAAGGCGAACATCAGCATTCGGCCAACAATAGCATAAGCAGTTACGGAAGTCTCACCGCCAAAATCGAACAAGATATTATTCATAAGCAGGTATGTGACACTAACCGTTGCCTGGCGTGACATGGTAACAAACCCGAGTGAACCGATTTCACTGACTATCGACTTTTTCAGAAGGAAATGACCAGGGTTGATCTTCAATTCGGAATTCTTCGAAAGAAAAAACCAGAGGATGAACAGGAAGCAAAGCAGGTATGATCCGGTGGTTGCCCAGGCCGCGCCGTGCATCCCAAAATCGAAAAACTTGATCAGGATAACATCAAGCACCAGGTTCCCGACAGAAGGGATCAACATGGCATACATGGCAAACTTCGGCTTGCCTTCAGCCCTTATTACGGTGTTACCCATCATGCAAAGCGCCAATAAAGGGATCCCGTATAAAACAATACGGTAGTATATTTTCGCAGGTTCAAAAATCGCACCTTTTCCTCCAAAGGCGGGAATAATACCATCTATAAAGTACAGACCGAATATGACCATTGTCGTGGTCAAACCCACTGTGAGGGCCAGCTGATTTCCAAAGGTCTTTAAAGCCTTTTCCTGCTTGTCGGCTCCAAGTGCCCTTGAAATTATGGACGATCCCCCTACGCCAATAGCCATTCCCAGGGCAGCGATAAAGAAAGAAACCGGGAGAACGACATTAATAGCCGCAATGGCTATTGATCCGATCCAGTTTCCGACAAAAATAGTATCGATCAGGATATTCAGCGACATGACCAAGATGCCGATAGATGCAGGAACGGCTTGTTTAACAAGCAATTTCCCAATGGGTTGAACCCCTAAATCCTGTGAAGAAACCTTGGCCATGGAAGATGTGGAAATAACTTCGCGAAGATACGTAAATTGTCGGGGCTTTTTGGGTTTGAATTAGGTAATGGTTTTGCTGTTTTTTACTTTTATATCCAATCCATTTTAAAATGAAGATCAGAAAAATTTACCTGTTCGTCCTGCTGTGTTCCTGCTTCATTTTTATGTGGGTTACTGCCCAGCCTAAAAGCACGGGAACAGAATGGAAATCGGAAATTAATATAGGCTTCATTACTGATGAAGTTGACTCTATTATGAAGACCGCCATAAATAATGAGGCCTTCCCCGGGGCCCAGCTTAAGGTCTGGTATAAAGGGGCTGAAATATTTCATAAAGCCTATGGATTTCACACCTATGACAGCGTAATACCGGTGCAAAAAGAGGCCTTGTACGACCTGGCTTCGGTCACAAAAATTGCCGGGCCATTGCTCGCACTCATGAAGTTGTATGAAGAGGGAAAGATAGACCTTGATGTCCCGTTCAGTACATACTGGAAATCCTGGAGAAGCAGAAAGGATAAAAAGTATATTACTTTAAGAGAGTTGTTGGCACACCAGTCGGGACTTGAGGCCTATATCCCGTTTGTACAGATGACCACCAGGGACGGAAAACTAAAAAGGCGGTTTTTTAGAGAAAAGCGAACCGATCGTTTCGGCATCCAGGTCTATAACAACCTGTTTGTAAAAAGTCGATTTGAGCGAAAAATGTGGAGACATTTAAAACGGGCCGAGGTAGGTGCGGACAAAAAATATCTGTATTCCGGGATTGCCTCTCTGATTTATCCCAAGCTGATTGAACAATTAAGCGGAAAGCCTTATGAATCATACCTCAATATTTATTTTTATAAACCACTGGGGTGTAAAACACTGGGGTTTAACCCGATACCTAAAGGCCTGGGGCCTGTCATTCCCACTGAGATCGATACTATCTTCAGGAATGATTTGGTGAAGGGATGGGTTCATGATGAAAATGCGGCATTGCTTGGTGGCATATCGGGAAATGCCGGCTTGTTTGGGAGCGCTCAAGATCTCGCTATCCTAATGCAGATGCTGGTCCAAGGTGGGGAATATAACGGCAAACGTTTCCTTGAAACTGAAACTATTAATGAGTTTACCCGGATCCAATTTCCCGATAACGGGAATAGGCGAGGCTTAGGATTTGACAAACCCATGATAGGGAATGATACCCTTTCTCTCAAAGAATCATATCCTGCCCCGGAGGTTAGCCCCCGCAGTTTCGGACACAGCGGGTTTACCGGCACATTTGTTTGGGCCGATCCCGATCATGAACTGGTTTTTATCTTTCTCTCGAATCGGGTTTATCCCGATCGCTCCCATCGAAAACTATATGAAATGAATATCAGGCCGGCCTTGCAGCAGGTATTTTACAGGCATATAAACAAACGGCATTAATTCATAAATAATTAGTACTTTAGGCCGAATAAAATAAGGCAATGAGCTTAATGATTTTATATGGCATTGTGTCCATATTCTTCTCTTTTTTATGTTCAATTTTAGAAGCGGTTCTCCTCAGTGTAACACCAACCTTTATCAAGGTTAAAAAAAGTGAGGGCAAGACTTATGCATCAACTCTTGAAGATTTAAAAAAAGATGTTGACAAGCCTCTGATCGCTATTCTAACACTGAATACTATAGCCCATACTGTTGGTGCTATTTTAGTCGGGGTTCAGGCAAAAGTGGCTTATGCCGATCTGTACGGGACACGTACCCGGTCGTTCTTCGGAATAGAATTCACGGAAGACCTGATGGTGGGTGTGGTATCAACTGTCATGACCATCCTTATTCTCGTAGCTTCCGAGATCATTCCGAAAACAATAGGGGCAACCTATTGGAGGCAGCTGGCTCATTTTTCAGCAAGCGCGCTAAACATATTGATATGGCCATTAAAATATTCCGGAATTCTCTGGTTGCTTCAGTTAACAACTCGTCTTATCAGCAATAAAGATCATCATGGCAGTATTTTGAGCAGGGAATATTTTACCGCTATGGCCGAGATTGCCCATGATGAAGGCGTTTTTGAAGAAAGCGAAAGCCTGGTGATCAAAAATCTGATGTCGTTCAAAGATGTTCCTGTGAAGGATATAATGACGCCCAGAACTGTTATGAAAACTGAGGACGCCCAGTGTACCATAGCCGATTTCTTTATGCAGAATTCCAATCTCAGATTTTCAAGAATTCCAATCTACACGGATTCGCCAGACAATATTATCGGACTGGTTTTAAAAGATGACGTATTTAAAGAAATGGCCTTCGACAATGGTGATAAGACCTTGCTGGATATAAAGCGTGATATCCTTGTTACAAATCGAGATATGCCCATCCCCAGATTGTTTGAGCAACTGGTTAGAAACCGAAATCATATGGCCCTTGTTGTTGATGAATATGGAACCGTGAGCGGACTAGTGACCATGGAAGATGTTATTGAAACCTTACTGGGCTTCGAAATAATGGATGAAAGCGACAATGTGGCCGATCTCCAGATGTATGCTCGCAGAAGCTGGGAAACCCGTGCAAAGCGACTTGGGATTATCGAAGATGAAAACCCGGAGGAATAATGGATTCCTGTTTGCTGGATACACCATTGGGCACAGCTCTCATTACCGGGGATAAAGACGGAATCCGATCGGTATCCATAAAGGAATCAAAGCAACCCGATCAATCAGTTCCTGATAGTTTAAAAGCCTGTATGGATCAATTAATCGAATATTTTGAAGGTTCAAGGCGGGTGTTTGATCTCAAGTTAAACCCGGAGGGGACTGTATTTCAAAAAAAAGTCTGGGATCAACTTCTACAAATCCCTTACGGAAAAACCATCTCGTATGCCGAATTAAGCCGAAAGCTGGGTGATCCGAAAACCATTAGAGCGGCAGCCTCTGCTAATGGTAAAAATCCACTATGGATAATAATCCCCTGTCATCGGGTTATTGGCAGTGACGGTTCATTGGTAGGATATGCGGGTGGTATCTCCAGGAAGAAGTGGCTGCTCTGTCATGAAAACGGATCTAAGCAGATATCCCTGTTCGAATAATTTTTAATTACATAGATTATTTTCTATATTTGAATTTATTATTATGAAAGCCGTATCCCGTTTCTTAAGGCGATTTTTAATCCTCTTTCTGGTATTGACCATTGCCTTGTATCTTTTCGATTATGATTATATGTTAAAGGCTGTTCGGACCATTTACCTAAAGGGTCATACAACGGCCTTCTTAGAGGATTATAAAGAATTCGACAACGATACCGTCCCTGCCGGTGAACATCATCCATGGCCTCTTCATGCCGGTTACAACACTGCTGAACAGCCCGATGAACTGATGCAGTGGCATGAGCGTCTGGGCACAGTTGCTTTTCTTGTTATAAAAAATGACAGTATCTGGTTTGAGGAATACTACGATGGCTTTGGCAAAAGTTCCAGGAGCAATTCTTTTTCGATGGCCAAAAGCATGGTTTCAGCTATGCTTGGAAAGGCAATAATGGACGGCAAGATTGAAGGTCTTGATCAACCGGTTTCCGACTTCTACCCTGAATTCTCTGAAGGCCTTAATGCTGAAGTCACGGTCGGCGATCTGTCTTCCATGGCTTCAGGATTGGATTGGGACGAAGCCTATTATTCTCCATTTTCAATAACAACCCGGGCCTATTTCTATAATGACCTGCGCGCAATGATGCTGGACCTCGACATCGTTGAGGCGCCTGGACAATCTTACAAGTATTTAAGCGGGAATACCCAGCTCTTGGGGATGGTGATTGAAAAAGCGACCGGGCAACCCTTGTCTGATTACTTCAGTGATTCATTCTGGAAACCGCTGGGAGCCGGTCAGCCTGCGTACTGGCAGCTGGACGACGATGAAAACGGCATGGTCAAGGCCTACTGCTGCCTGGCCAGCAATGCCAGGGATTTTGCGCGATTTGGCAAACTCTATAAAGATTTTGGAAAATGGGACGGGCGACAATTGCTTGATTCCGTCTTCGTGGTTAAATCCGTAAGTCCGAGATTCGAAAAAAGCCCTCAATACGGATATGGGTGGTGGTTGCTAAACCGGAATGGAAAGGATTTTTTCATGATGCGTGGACATCTCGGACAATATGTGATCGTTCAACCTGATGACAACCTTATAATAGTACGCTTGGGCCATAAGAATGCCAAAGGCCCTGATCCCACAGTTCGGTTCTCCGATGACATTTACGCCTATATTGACGGGGCCTATAACATGCTATACAAATGATCACACGTCTCGTTCTTGAAGATATCCTTTTTCTCGATATCGAGACTGTTCCGGAGAATGAGCATTTCGATAATCTTGAACCGATCATGCAGGAATTGTGGGCGGCCAAGACGGCCTACAAACGCAAGGACGATTTTGAGCCGGATGAATTTTATGACCGGGCTGGTATTTGGGCTGAATTCGGGAAGATTATTTGTATTTCGGTCGGATTTTTCAGTACAACAACTGATGGTCGTGTGTTCCGGGTGAAATCCTTTACCGGGGATGAAGCAGATATTCTTAATGAATTCAAATCCCTTGTTGCAGATTACTTCGGCTCCGCCGGAAAATTATTATGTGCCCACAATGGGAAAGAATTCGATTTTCCGTATATCGCCAGGCGCATGATCATACACGGTATCAGCCTTCCGAATAAACTGAATCTCTTTGGGAAAAAACCCTGGGAAGTCCCTCATCTTGATACGATGGAACTATGGAAATTTGGTGACTTTAAACATTACACCTCCCTTAAACTCCTTACCCAAATTCTCGGAATTCCATCCCCAAAAGAAGACATCGAAGGCAGCGACATCTACAGGGTGTATTACAAGGAGGGTGACATTGAAAAAATCAAAGCTTATTGCGAAAGGGATACCGTAGCCGTTGCCCAAGTGCTTTTACGTTTGAGAGGGGAGCCTATTCTGAGGGACGATAATATTTATAAGATTCCATAATTCCTGGGCTAAGATCTTAAAATGCTTCTGGGATGATAACAAGCATCTTCAGATAAATAAAGACTTCCGGGCCCCTTACATTTTAATCCCTTTTTGGATTATCCCCTTGATCTTTTTTCTTCACGACCTATCCCCTTAAACCTTAAATATGTTGCCACATAATCCAGTTTACCAAATACAAATATTAAATTATCTTTGAGCATGTCTGAACAGCAATTGCTCAAAGTCATCGACCTTGAGATCTCTTTTCTTCAGGGTAGTGATTACCATTCTGTAATTCATAACATAAGTTTCTCACTTAATAAAAATGAGGTGCTTGGAATCGTGGGAGAGTCCGGCAGTGGAAAGTCTGTTTGCTGTTTGTCGCTACTCGGATTACTCCCGGCAGGGATAAGCAGGATAGAACATGGTGAAGTTCGGTTCGAGGGGGAATCCATGGATATTCAGAATCAAAAAGGACTTCGCAAGATCAGGGGTCTGGACTTTGGTGTGGTTTTTCAAGAACCGATGAGCTCACTGAATCCTTCAGCACGTTGCGGTGACCAGGTTGCCGAAGTGCTGTTAAATCATGGACAATGTTCTAAATCTGAAGTCAGGGCTAAAGTTACAGACCTCTTTAAGCAGGTTAAGCTTCCAGATCCGGAATTGGTATTCAGGAAATATCCTCATGAAGTCTCAGGCGGGCAGAAACAACGGGTGATGATAGCAATGGCCATCGCCTGTAACCCTAAGGTGCTCATTGCCGATGAACCAACAACAGCCCTGGATGTAACGGTTCAAAAAGAAATTATCAACCTCCTTAAGGAATTGCAGGCCAGTCATCACATGAGTATTCTGTTCATCTCTCACGATCTGTCACTGGTTTCTGAAATTGCAGATCGGGTGCTTGTAATGTACAGGGGAAGAATCGTAGAGAATGGAAATGTGAAGGAGGTTTTTAAAAATCCCCAACACCCATATACCCGTGCATTGATAGGTTCCAGGCCAAGTTTAGAGATCAGACAAAAACGGCTTCCGACCATCCATGATTTTATGTCGGAAAGTATTCCCAAAGATGTCTACTCCAATAAAGAGCGCGCCGCCTATCAGAAAAAGATTTATAGCCGCCCCCCTTTGCTTGAGGTCAGGGATCTCCAAAAATCATTTTTTACCCGAATGGGTCTATTTCGTCCAGACCGAGAATTCAAAGCCCTTTCAGGCGTCAGTTTTAAGCTTTACGAAGGAGAAACACTCGGACTGGTTGGAGAATCCGGCTGTGGGAAAACAACCCTGGGCAATTGTATACTTCAACTTGAAGACATTAGTGGAGGGGAGATTCTATACAGAGGCCAGGATATTACAAAGTTAAAGTCCAAAGCCCTTCGTTCACTTAGAAGGGATATTCAAATCATTTTCCAGGATCCCTATTCCTCCTTAAATCCGAGGTTAACAATTGGCGAGGCCATCATGGAGCCTATGAAAGTTCATGGCCTTTACAGGTCATCTTCAGGAAGAAAAGAAAAGGTGATGGAAATTCTGGCAAGAGTTGGCCTTGAACAGGAGCATTTCAGCAGATACCCTCATCAATTCAGTGGAGGTCAGCGACAACGTGTAGGAGTAGCCAGGGCCATTGCCATGCAACCTAAACTTATAGTTTGTGATGAATCGGTTTCTGCACTAGATATTTCCGTTCAGGCCCAGGTCCTGAACCTGCTGAATGAGCTGAAAGAGAACTTTGGATTCACATATATCTTTATTTCACACGATCTCTCTGTAGTAAAATATATGTCAGACCAGCTTTTGGTTATGAACAGCGGAAAGATCGAAGAATTTGGAGATGCGGATAAAGTATACAGGAACCCGCAAAGTGATTACACCCAAAAATTAATTGATGCTATACCCAAAGGGTTATAGCATCAATATCTTTTTGGTTAACACCATCATGCTTCTCAAAAGACGCATGGTGTTTTGAAAACCAGTCATCATCTTCTGAATTCTAAAATTAGGTTCTTCCGGTAGATTGGTATTCAAATTCATAAGTCAAGTTCATGGTAGATTTGGAGCAAATCGGTGACAAATGTCTATAATGATTTGGGACAGCTAAGATGATAATTATTTTGAATATACCAGTTAAAAGGCATAATAAATCGATGAAATGCATTATTTTTTAACATTTTTCCTACAATTTGAT
>JBFKFP010000055.1:0-15712 GCA_041618535.1 Flavobacteriaceae bacterium | reverse complement strand
TATTTACGTATGAAATCCATGATTTGGACTACGGCACCCATATTTTTTTTGATATAATTACTATTGCACTCCCCAGATCGCCTCCTGAATTCTTCTTCAAGAATAAGCTTTTCCAGGAGCATCCTGAATTCTGTGGCATCATGAGCCACGAACATGCCGCCCGCCCTTATCATGTCCTTGGCCTCGGGAAACTTCTCGTAATTTGGCCCTATGATTATGGGAATTCCGAAAACCGCTGGTTCAAGGGTATTGTGCAGACCTGTTGTTCCCATAGCCCCTCCAACATATGCCAGGTCTGCATAGGAATAGGCCCTCGCAAGCATCCCGATGGTGTCCAGGATCAATACCTTATAACCGGAAAGGTCAGGATCCTCTATGCGGGAAAGACGAATAACCTCTTTATCAACAGACCTGCTAAGCTTTTCCATACGGGATTCCTTAATCTTATGAGGTGCAATAATGAATTTAGTGCTGCTGTTATCAGAATTGATAAAATCAACCAGTATATCTTCACCCTCAGGCCAGGTGCTTCCCGCCACCATAAGCAGATTGCCATCTTTAAAACTGTCGAGAATTTCAATGGTATTATCCCTGCCTAATTGCGCATTCACCCGATCGAAACGGGTATCACCCGATCGGCTTGCGTTGGTTATCCCATGCTTTTTCAGCAATTCAACTGAAGCATCATTCTGAACGAAGATCCAGTTAAAGGTCCCCAGAGCCCCAAGCATCCATTTCCCGCTGCTTTTGAAATAGGTTTGTGATGGCCTGAACAAAGCTGAGATCAGGATTGTTCTGATCTTTCTGCGCTTTAATTCAAAGAGGTAGTTCGGCCATATTTCATATTTTACGAAAACCACCAGATCGGGAGAAACCAGAGAGATAAATCTCCTGGCATTGGCCCTGGTGTCCAGAGGAAGGTAGACAACCACATCTGCCAGGGAACTGTCCTTTTTTATCTCGTATCCGGAGGGGGAGAAAAAGCTCAGGATGATTTTATGATGCGGATAGAGTAACTTAATCTGCTCAAATACCGGCAGCCCCTGCTCATACTCTCCAAGTGAGGCACAGTGAAACCAAACGGTTTTTGGTTCGGGAGCAAGAGCCTCCTTAAGGATGGCAAAACTCTTCTTACGGCCTTCTACACCAAGGCTGATTTTCTTGTTAAAAAGGGCTATCAGCTTGAGGTGAAAGCCAACGATATAGGTCAGGATGTTATAAGCAAAAAGCAAGAAATGATCTTTAGGGCTAAAATACGGTCTTTGACTGAATTCATTGGATTTAGACTTTGAATTTTTGTATTTTCGTTCCCTATGAAGAACATTCAAATGGTTGACCTGAAGGGTCAGTATCAGGGGATCAGAGATGAGGTCAATTCCGCAATGCTTGAGGTCCTTGAATCCAGCGCCTTTATAAACGGGCCCAGGGTTCATCAATTTCAGAAAGAATTAGAAGATTACCTGGACGTAAAGCATGTCATCCCATGTGCAAACGGGACAGATGCACTTCAGATCGCGATGATGGGCCTAGGGCTGAAACCTGGAGATGAGGTTATCACAGCCGACTTTACTTTTGCCGCCACCGTTGAGGTGATTGCCCTATTAGGATTGACTCCGGTCCTGGTGGATGTGGAACCGGATACCTTCAATATAGATGTTGACGCGGTTAAAAAGGCAATAGGGCCCAAGACTAAGGCCATAGTTCCTGTCCATCTTTTCGGGATGTGTTCCGATATGGACGAGATAATGGACCTGGCCGCCGAGCACGATCTTTATGTCATAGAGGATAATGCCCAGGCTATAGGAGCTGATTATACCTTTAAGGATGGTTCAAAGAAAAAAGCCGGTACCATAGGTCATGTTGGCGCTACTTCCTTCTTTCCTTCAAAAAACCTGGGATGTTACGGCGATGGCGGAGCTATTTTCACAGATGACGATAAGCTTGCACATATTATAAGGGGTATTGTTAACCACGGAATGTATGTTCGCTATCATCATGATGTGGTAGGGGTAAATTCAAGGCTGGATTCTCTTCAGGCTGTGGTGTTGAGTGCGAAACTCAAAAACCTGGATGCCTATAACAGAGCGCGCCGAAATGCGGCAAGAAGTTATAATGCAGCCTTTGCCGGAGAACCCGATATCATCACCCCTGTAGCCAGGAGATCCTGTGATGGAATCTGTGAAAGCTGCGATTGCCATGTATTTCACCAGTATACTTTGAAGGTGAAGAATACCGACCGAGATGCCCTGGCTAAACACCTGAATGACAACGGAATTCCATGTGGGATTTATTATCCTATTCCATTACATCGTCAAAAGGCCTATGCAGATAGTCGATATAATGAAAAGGATTTTAAGGTTACGAACAATCTCGTTGATGAAGTCATCTCTTTACCTATGCATACCGAATTAGACGAGGAACAAATCGAATATATATCGTCAACACTCAAGGCCTACGTAAATGGCTAAGATCATTGTCACAGGCGGTCTCGGATTTATCGGGTCTCATACGGCGGTCGAACTGATTGACCAGGGATATGAAGTGGTAATCGTAGACGATCTTTCCAATTCAACAATCAAGACACTTGAGCGCATTGAGTCTATCACGAAAATAAGGCCGGTCTTCGAACAGATGGATCTTCGGAATAAGAATGAAGTCCAAACCTTATTCAAAAGGCACCCTGACCAGCGAGGTGTTATCCATTTTGCGGCCAGCAAAGCAGTTGGCGAAAGCGTTCAGAAACCATTGCTTTATTACGAGAACAACCTGAATTCATTGATCTACCTGCTTAAGGAATTGGAGCAAACGGAAAATCCAAATCTTATCTTCAGCTCATCATGTACAGTTTATGGTGAACCTGATACATTGCCTATCCAGGAGGATGCACCGGTGGTCAAGGCAGAATCACCTTATGGAAATACCAAACAGATAGGCGAAGAGATAATCAGGGATCTTTGCGCTGCCTCCCCCTCATTCAGGTCGGTCTCCCTCCGCTATTTCAATCCTATCGGCGCTCATCCATCCGGGGAACTGGGAGAACTTCCCCTGGGCATACCACAGAACCTTGTTCCGTATATCACCCAGACCGCCATAGGTTTGAGGGAAAAATTGCGGGTCTTTGGGAACGATTATAATACTGCAGACGGTACAGGAGTAAGAGATTATATCCATGTTGTTGACCTGGCGAAAGCTCATATTAGCGCGATCAGGCGATTGATCGATGACTCCAACAAGTCTAATTTCGAGGTCTTTAACCTGGGTACCGGGCGTGGAAATTCGGTCCTCGAAGTTATCAGGGCATTCGAAGAGGTGACCGGGGTGCAAATCAAATATGAGATATCGAACCGCAGGGCGGGCGATATTGAATCTGCCTATGCCGATACATCAAAAGCTAATGCTGAATTGGGCTGGAAGGCGGAACTGAGTCTTGAGGACGCCCTGGCCCATGCGTGGAAATGGGAGCAAAATCTTAAACATAACAATTAACAGATAAAACCGATGAAAAACCAATTAATCAAGAGTATCCTGGCGGTCATGATGATTGCATTTACAGGGAGCATGATGGCTCAGAAAACATATCTCCATTGCGGAAAGCTGGTGGATACAGAGAACGGGAAAATTCTTGGAAACACAACAGTTGTGATCGACGGTTCTCTTATTGAATCGGTCATGGAGGGCTTTGTTCTGCCAACGGCCTCCGATGACATCGTGGTCGATTTAAAGAGTAAGACGGTCATGCCCGGATTGATAGATATGCATGTTCATATAGAAAGTGAGACCAATCCCAGGCAGTATATGGACCGCTTTACAAAAAATGAAGCTGATGTGGCATTTGGAACTCTTAAATATGCTGATAAAACGCTTATGGCGGGCTTTACAACTGTCAGGGATATGGGAGGAACAGGTGTAAATATTGCCTTAAGAGATGCCATTGCCAGGGGTGAAGTGGTTGGTCCGCGGATTATTACCGCCGGAAAGGCCATAGGAACAACTGGCGGTCATGCTGATCCTACAAATGGGATGAGAAAGGCCCTGATGGGTGATCCCGGACCCAGGGAAGGGGTGATCAACAGTGTTGATGACGCCCGCAAAGCGGTGAGACAGCGATATAAAGACGGATCTGATGTGATCAAGATAACCGCTACCGGCGGGGTACTGAGTGTTGCCAAAAACGGACAGAATCCCCAATTCACCTTAGAGGAGGTTAAAGCAATTTGCCAAACGGCTAAAGATTACGGGATGACAATCGCGGCTCATGCTCATGGCGATGAAGGCATGCAGCGTGCGGTCATTGGTGGGGTTACCACCATTGAGCACGGCACCTTGATGAGCGAAAAGACCATGGAACTGATGATAGAATACGGGACTTATTATGTTCCAACGATTACGGCCGGTAAAGAGGTAGCTGAGAAGGCCAAGATAGAAGGATTTTTCCCTTCTATAATTGTCCCTAAAGCCCTTGAGATCGGCCCGAAAATTCAAGGTACTTTTGAAAAGGCATACAAAAAAGGGGTGAAGATCGCCTTCGGAACCGATGCCGGCGTTTTTCCTCACGGACTGAATGGAAAAGAATTCGGATTTATGGCCGAGGCCGGGATGCCTGTGATGGAAAGCTTGCAGTCTGCAACAGTAGTCAATGCCTCCATTCTCGGGATGGAAGACAAACTGGGTAAGGTGAAGAAGGGTTATATCGCCGATATAGTTGCAACCGATAAGAACCCGGTTGAGGATGTAAGCACTATGGAGCGTGTGTCTTTCGTGATGAAGGAGGGGAAGATCTACAAGGATTAAGCCGCGAATTAATCGATAAAAAATAATCCCGGTCGTTTCCGGGATTTTTTATTCTGAAACCGCCTTTTTCTTTAAGACGAAACTGGCGATCAGCAACATGATCAAGCCGGTTGTAACGGAAACATCGGCCAGATTAAATATCCCTGTCTTGAAAATCCCTCCCAAGTCTATATGGAGGAAATCGGTCACTGACCCAAACCTGAATCTATCAAGTACATTGGCAAATCCGCCGCCTATGATACAGCAAAAACCTATAAGGGACATGCGGTCTAATTCCTTATCCCTGAAAACATGAAAAACCACCAATCCCAAAACAATTACAGGAAGAACGAGCAATAGCAATACCCTAAGGGTTGGGTTAAGATCACTGCCCATTCCGAGGAACGCACCGGCGTTCTCTACATTGGTAAGCGTAAAATAGTCGCCTATTATGGGTGATTCAAAATAGGGATCTACTTTAGCCCGAACCACGTATTTCGAGATCTGATCAATAATGATATTGAAGATAATGAGGCTTAGAATAAAGAAATTTCTATTGATCATTTCAATAGGTTATGAGGTTAAAGCGGCTGAATCGGTGTTGGCCTCCTTATCGATTTTTTTGACGAGACCCTGGAGTACTTTTCCCGGACCAACTTCAACGAAAGAACTGGCCCCATCCTGTATCATCTGTTGAACGGACTGGGTCCATTTTACAGGAGCGGTAAGCTGCGCCATGAGGTTATTTTGGATCTCCTGGGGATCATTGACGGCTGAAGCCGACACATTCTGGTAAATCGGGCAGCTAGGTTTATGGAAGGCCGTAGCCTCGATAGCAGCCGCCAGTTCAGTACGGGCCGGCTCCATCAGGGGGGAATGAAAGGCTCCACCAACAGGCAACAGCAAAGCGCGTCGTGCACCCTCTGCCTTGAGTGATTCGCATGCGGCCTCAACGGCTGAAACCTCACCTGAAATCACCAACTGACCCGGGCAGTTGTAATTTGCAGCGACCACGATACCGGAGGTCGTTCCGCAAACCTTTTCAACGACGTCGTCATCAAGGCCTAGCACTGCCGCCATAGTTCCCGGCTTCATCTCACAGGCTTTCTGCATGGCCTGGGCACGAGAGGACACCAATTTCAGACCATCCTCAAAACTCAAGGTATTATTGGCAACCAATGCCGACAATTCCCCCAATGAATGACCGGCCACCATGTCTGGTGCGAATTCCTCGCCTAAAACCTTTGCCAGTATTACCGAATGCAGGAAGATAGCCGGTTGGGTCACTCTGGTCTGCTTCAGATCGTCGACCGATCCTTCGAACATAACATCCGTGATAGAAAAACCAAGAATCTCATTGGCTTGTTCAAATAGTTCCTGGGCCTGGGTAGAACTTTCATAAAGATCAAGACCCATTCCACTGAATTGGGCGCCTTGTCCCGGAAAAATATATGCCTTCATACGCTTTGTTTGAATGCTGCAAAAATAGAAATAATTAAATGAATGGAAATAATTTATAAGGTGTGAAGATCAGTTCACGGAATTATCGATTTGTTTGATGATTTTGGCAGGGTTCCCACCGATAAAGACATCTTCCGGAAAGTTTTTGGTAACAACCGCACCGGCCCCGATCACCACGTTATCACCAATGCTCACACCCGGACAAATGACGGCGTTCCCACCAATCCAGACATTATTCCCGATGCTGACCGGTTTTCCAAATTCTCGTCCGCTATTACGGGCATTTGCTTCAATAGGATGAGTGGCCGTGTAGATCTGGACATTGGGACCCAGCATCACGTTGTTTCCCATCCTTACCTCGCATACATCCAGGATGCAGCAGCCGAAATTCATAAAGACTTGTTTTCCCAGATGAATATTATACCCGTAGTCACAGTAAAATGGCGGTTCGATCCATAAATTCGGACCGGCAGTTCCTATTAATTCATATAGTAGTTTATCCCGTCCGGGTTTACCATCATCATTAATGGCGTTGATTTCCTGAAATAATAATCTTGCCCTTAATCGGTCCTCCACCAGTTCCTGATCCATGGGATCATACAATTCACCGGCCAGCATTTTCTGTTTTTCCGTCATTTCATTTTAGGTGTTGAAGGGGAAGAAAAAATAAGTTTGAGGGTTGAAAATTGATCTCTTGATTATTTCCTCACGTATGTGAAAAACGAGAATGCATAATCATGTTCTTCGTCCTGGTCATGGGTCTCACAATCGATTTCTTTCCAAACAGCCGGATCGATCTTTGGGAAAAAAGTGTCTGCTCCTTCAAATTCATGATGAACCCGCGTCAATTCGATCTTCTGTGCATAAGGCATGGCCTGGCTGTAAATCTGGCCTCCTCCAATTATAAAGGGTTGTTGATCGGCTGTGGCATTTTTGAGTGCATCCTCGAGCGTATTGACAACAATCACTCCCTGGGGTACCTTGTAATCTTTTTGCCTCGTTATCACGATATGTCTTCTGTTTGGCAATGGTTTTGGAAAACTCTCAAAAGTCTTACGCCCCATTATGATATGATGGCCAGATGTCAGTTCCTTAAAACGTCTGAGGTCGTCCTTCAGATGCCAGATCAACTTATTATCCTTGCCGATTTCATCATTTTCACCTGCTGCTACAATTATCGTGACCTCCTGTTTTTCAGAATCCGGTCGCTTGTGCTTTTCTTCCAGGCTTTTTACTATTTCATTCTCTTCTTTCTGGAGTTTTAATTTGATTTTTTCTATGCGTTGTTGCTGAACAGCAAGAAGTTTGTCAAGTTGTTCCTGTTCCCATTCCTTTCCAAGGAACCTGTTCAGGATAAAAACACTAAGTACATGGTAAAGGAGAAGAAGTATCCAGAAAGCTATGGCATAAACAAACCAATCAACCCCAAAAATGGTGAAATCCTTGCCGATACCGAGGACGGTATTGGCTAAAATCAGTAGCAGGGCACCTATCAGAAAGATCACGAAATGATAATACAGTCTGCGCTTTTGTTTTATCCTGCGTTGAGCGGTTTTAAACAGTTCGAGTTGTTCCGGGTCAAGCTGTGGTTTTGATTTTTTACGTCCAAGCATAAAGTCATGTTTGTCAATGTAAAGGTACTGCTTTTCTCAATAAATGTTTATTTGATGAAACCATAAGAGTTACGAAAACGATATAGTTGAAAATCAAGTAAATACAGCTTATTTTTTCATTATGAATTCTGAAATAATAAGGAGGAAATATTTTCAATTTAAAATTATTTTCACCTTAATATTAATAATTTGATAATTCTTCAATAATTAAGGGAAATTATGCGGCTGACTAAAAATTTCTTCTATAATTTTGGCGCTTTAAACCACTTGATTATGGCAATTAAAAAACAGTATTTGAAGACTAAACCTTTATGTAAGGTTACCTTCTCAGTCCCTGCAAAAGATGCAGAAAAAGTAGCGGTAGTTGGTACATTTAATAAATGGAGCACTAAGGCTACAAGTTTGAAAAAACTAAAGAATGGTACTTTTAAAGGTACTGTTGATTTAGAGAAAGATCACTCTTATGAGTTCAGATATGTTGTTGATGGTGTTTACGTTAACGACGAGCAAGCAGATGCTTACGCATGGAATGACTTTGCGGGAGCGGAAAACAGTGTCTTGAACTTATAGAAAATTGTCTTGTTTTAGTTTAAAAAAGAGCTTCCTCAGGGAAGCTTTTTTTATACAGCTACCGCGCCTTTGATATGTGGATGCGGATCGTAATCAAGCAAAGTGAAATCTTCAAACCTGAAATCGAATATATCCTTAACTTCCGGATTCAGGACCATCCTTGGAAGAGGGCGAAGATCCCGGGAAAGCTGAAGTTCGAGTTGCTCAAGATGGTTGCTGTAAATATGTGCATCGCCGAAAGTATGTACAAATTCACCAGGCTGGTAACCGCAAACCTGGGCCATCATCATGGTCAACAGGGCATAAGAGGCGATATTGAAGGGAACACCCAAAAAGATATCTGCACTTCGCTGGTACAACTGGCAACTGAGCTTGCCATCGGCAACATAGAACTGGAAAAACGCATGACAGGGAGGAAGGGCGGCCTTCCCATCAGCCACATTCTCGCTGAAAGATCTGGAAGTATCGGGTAAAACAGAAGGGTTCCAGGCCGTTACCAGCATCCTCCTGCTGTCGGGGTTGGTTTTTAGCATATCAATCACCTGTTTGATCTGGTCGATCTCATCACCGTTCCAATTTCGCCATTGGTATCCATAGACGGGGCCAAGATCTCCGTTCTCATCGGCCCATTCATTCCAAATTCTAACACCGTTTTCATTAAGATAATCTATGTTCGTGTCACCTTTCAGGAACCACAGTAACTCATAGATTATTGATTTCAGGTGGAGTTTTTTGGTAGTGACCATCGGGAAACCTTCATTCAAATCGAAACGCATCTGATAACCGAAAACACTTTTAGTTCCTGTACCTGTACGGTCAGCCTTTTCGGTTCCATGCTCGAGCACATATTTTACGAGGTCATGATATTGCTTCATAATTCCAATTTTTTCGGAATTAAAAATAAGAAAACAGCCAACTTGTAAGAAGCGGCCACCTGAGATTATTTTAAAAGTTATTAACCGATGATCATCCCTGCAATGGTAGCTGAAAGAAGTGAGGCAACGGTACCGCCTATCAGTGCCCTGATCCCAAATTCGGAAAGGGTCTTACGTTGTCCGGGAGCTAAAGATCCTATGCCTCCTATCTGTATGCCGATAGAGGCGAAATTGGCGAACCCACACAACATATAAGTTGCCATTATAATCGATTTCTGATACTTGAGGTGTAATAATCCACCTGCATCCTTAAGCTCAGCCAATTGAATATATCCAACAAATTCGCTTGCCACCAGTTTGATACCGAGAAGTTGCCCCATCAGGGCCATATCCTCTTTTGCGACTCCTATGAGCCACATGAGTGGAGCCAGGGTGTATCCCAGGATAAACTCAAGTGATAGTCCGCCATAAGGTGTGTTGCCTGCTATGAGATTGTTCAACCCGCTAAGGCTTCCAAGTTTACCGAAGCCATAATTGATCATAGCTATGAAGGCGAGGAAGACCAGCAGCATGGCGCCTACATTTACAGCCAGCTTAAGGCCTTCAGAAGTGCCATTGGCAATGGCGTCAAGGATGTTCGATCCTATGTTTTCCTGAGTGATCTCAATATCTGAATTGACCTCTTCGGTTTGCGGATACAGGATCTTTGAAATAACAATTGCGCCGGGAGCTGCCATTACTGATGCCGTTAGCAAGTGTTTGGCATAGAAAATCCGAAGTGCCTGTTCTTCACCACCGAGAAACCCGATATATGCTGCAAGTACACCACCAGCAACCGTGGCCATGCCACCAACCATGACCAGCAATATCTCAGACCTGGTCATTTTCTCAAGGTATGCTTTTATCATCAGCGGTGATTCTGTCTGGCCAAGAAAAATATTCCCTGCAACGCTTAAACTCTCAGCACCTGAAATTCTGAGGATTTTAGTCAGTAACCAGGCCATTCCTTTAACCACCCTTTGGATCACTCCAAGATAAAACAGTACCGAGGTAAGTGCCGAGAAAAAAACGATTGTCGGGAGGATGGTAACCGCAAAAGTGATAAGCGCGCTCTCGATCTGACCCGTTTCAAAGGAATCAAAAAGGAATTTGGTTCCGGCCATGGTAAAATCCAGGATCTTGACAAAGATCTTGCCCACGAACTCAAAGGATTTCTGAATTATGGGAACTTTCAGAACTCCGATGGCCAGGGTGATTTGAGCGAGCAATCCAAAACCGACGGTCCTCCAGTTAATCGCTCTCCTTTTCTTGCTTAATATTATAGAAAGGACCAGGAGGGCCAGCATTCCAAGTGCACCTCTTAACAGGCCGTTTATGGTGAATCCTTCGCTGGGAACGATCATGTCCTGAATTCCATCATCGGGATCAATAACCAGGGCTGGAACATCTTTTTGAACGAGCTGCATCTCGGCCATAGAAGATCTCAGCACGGCGGTGGAATCTGTCAGTCCTGTTATCCGAAAGGTTTCAACGGAATCAGCCGGTCTGCTGAAATATAATAGTAAAAGATTGTTTTGATAGAGGTAATCCCCATTGAATGAGGTGTCTGTATAATCTTCAAGTTCGAGTTCAAATTGTCCATCCTTAAGGGAAAGATGGCCTTTAAAATTTTGATTCTCGTTTGTTGAATTGAAGGAGGCATTGCTGATCTGCCAGTCCCTTTCAATGGTTTGTGCGGTTCCTATAAAAAAAGTCAGGGTAAAAGCAGCAAGTGAAAGAAGGAGCTGTTTCATTCAATTGGATTAATTGCGCTTGGAAATCTCGTCGCGAATTCTGGCAGCGGCCTCATAATCTTCATTGGCTACTGCTTTGTCAAGCAGTTTATGAAGTTCATCAAGTGTTTTTACCTGCAGGCCTTCCTCAGAACGGGATTCAATTTCTTCCGCTATCATATCATCCATCAGAATGTTGTCGTCCTCATCCTCATCTTTCTTAGGGTTTACCTTCAGATAGATGCCAGCCTTATCCAGTATATTCTTATATGTAAAAATAGGAGCGTTAAACCTGAGCGCCAGAGCGATGGCATCGCTGGTTCTTGCATCTATGATCTCTTCTATCTTATCCCGCTCACAGATCAGGCTGGAATAAAAAACTCCATCAACAAGCTTATGGATGATGACCTGCTTGACAACAATATCAAATCTGTCAGAGAAATTCTTAAAAAGGTCGTGGGTGAGCGGCCTGGGTGGTTTAATCTCCTTCTCCAGGGCAATGGCTATTGACTGCGCCTCAAATGCTCCGATTACAATGGGCAATTTTCTGTCACCATCTACCTCGCTCAGTATAAGCGCATAAGCCCCATTCTGGGTTTGGCTGTAAGAAATCCCCTTTATGTTAAGACGCACTAAACTCATAATCTTACGACGCACAAAGAACTGCTTAAATTATGACTTTAGCAAGCCCAAATCGATCAAATTCAGAGAAATCAAGTCTTAAATTAAGCGGCCTCGTTCCAAGTACAAGTTATGAAAATTATGCATTCTGGGCCTTAAATTCTTTCAATTTTTCAATGAGTTGCGGGACAACTTCAAAGGCATCACCCACTACGCCGTAATCGGCTGCTTTGAAAAACGGTGCTTCAGGATCTGTATTGATAACAACCTTTACTTTAGATGCGTTTATCCCGGCTAAATGCTGAATTGCTCCTGATATTCCCACTGCGATATAGAGGTTTGAGGCTACCGGTTTTCCTGTTTGGCCAACGTGTTCGCTGTGAGGACGCCAACCCAGGTCGGAAACAGGTTTAGAGCAAGCTGTTGCGGCCCCCAGTACTTCTGCCAACTCTTCTATCATTCCCCAGTTCTCAGGGCCTTTCAATCCCCTTCCCCCGGAGACCACGATATCTGCATCTGCAATACTAACAGTTCCACCGGCCTTATCTACAGACTGAACCTTAATACCCGAATCAACCTTTTCCGGACTGAATCCTTCAACAGATGAATCCACGGGGTTTTCATGAACTCCGTATGCATTCGACGACAATCCCAATATCTTTTTACCGGATTTCATTTCGAGATCGCCTATGGCTTTATTTGTGAATGTATTTCGCTGAACAATAAATGGGTTCGTGCTCGATGGTTCACCTATAACATTTGAAGCATAGGTTGCTTCAAGTCCAACACTAAGGATTGGAGCAATGTACCGGCTGTCGGCACTCTGACTTACAACTACCACATCGGCCCCTTCCTGCTGAGCAGCTTGACCTATAAAAGACGCATAGCGTTTTGCATTAAATTCACCCTCATAGTCTATGTTGAGGACCTTGTTCACGCCGTACTGCCCAAGTTGTGAGGCATCATCAGCATTTATGCAGACCGCGGTAACACTTGAACCGAGCTTGTCGGCAACGGCTTTTGCATAAGATGCCACTTCAAGAGCGGTTTTTTTCAATTTTCCCTGGTCGGATTCGGTATATACTAGAACAGACATTTTTCAAAAAGATTTTTAGATATTAAATAACCTTGGCTTCGTTGTGCAATAGATTGATCAATTCATCCAGCTTATCCGGATCTACCAATTTTACGGCTCCTTTTGGCGCTGGCTTATGGAACTTAACAAATGAAGTGTCGGCTTGAGCACTAACTCCCGGGATGACGTTCAGGGGTTTTTTCCTGGCCATCATAATCCCCCTCATATTAGGGATGCGCAAATCGCTTTCTTCAACAAGGCCTTTTTGCCCCCCGATGACCAAAGGCAGAGTAGCGGAAACAGTCGCCTTGCCACCGTCCATCTCGCGGGTTGCCCTGGCGGCACCTCCATCAACTTCAAGGCCGATGCAGTTATTTACGAATTCAGCGCCTGTAAGTTCAGCCAACATTCCCGGTACCATTCCTCCATTATAATCAATTGATTCCCGTCCAGCAATAACCAGGTCATAGCCTCCGCTTTTCACCACTGCTGCCAACTCCCTGGCAACCTGGTAGCCGTCAAGGGCTGCCGTGTCCACACGAATGGCCTGGTCAGCTCCAATGGCGAGGGCCTTCCTCAGTGTGGGTTCAACTTCGGGACCGCCTACGGTGACCACATCAACACCGGCGCCTTGTTTTTCCTTGAACCACATAGCCCTTGTCAGTCCGAATTCGTCGTTTGGATTGATTACAAACTGAACGCCATTAGCGTCAAATTTGGTATCAGAATCCGTAAAATTGATCTTGGAAGTGGTATCCGGAACATGACTTATACAAACGAGTATTTTCATAATTATTTGGATATATTTCTTTTAAATTTTCGGGTACCAAAGGTACAAAATATAATCTGAATTTCCTATGCATGCATAATAAATATTTGCCATTTTTTGTCATTCCTTTCTATGCAATAATTACTATTTTTGCTGTTCGTGAATCAATGCGATTATGAGAACAATTCAATTTAGAGAAGCAATTGCCGAAGCCATGAGTGAGGAGATGCGCCGTGACGAGAGTATCTACTTGATGGGTGAGGAAGTTGCTGAATATAATGGAGCTTACAAGGCTTCAAAAGGAATGTTGGATGAATTTGGTGCTAAACGTGTTATAGATACCCCTATATCTGAGTTAGGATTCTCCGGTGTGGCCGTGGGTTCAACCATGACCGGTAACCGACCCATAGTAGAGTTTATGACATTCAACTTCTCACTGGTCGGGATAGACCAGATCATCAATAATGCGGCCAAGATCAGGCAAATGTCAGGCGGACAGTTCAAATGTCCAATTGTATTCCGCGGACCAACGGCCTCTGCCGGTCAGTTGGCGGCTACGCACTCCCAGGCGTTTGAAAGCTGGTTTGCCAATACACCGGGACTTAAGGTGATCGTGCCATCAAACCCTTATGATGCTAAAGGACTCCTCAAATCAGCCATCCGGGATGACGATCCTGTTATCTTTATGGAGAGTGAACAGATGTATGGTGACAAAGGTGAAGTTCCTGAAGGGGAATATGTTCTGCCTATTGGTGTGGCCGATATCAAACGCGAAGGAACCGATGTGACCATTGTCTCTTTTGGAAAGATCATAAAAGAGGCCTATAAAGCTGCAGACGAATTGGAAAAAGAGGGTATCTCGTGCGAGATTATTGATTTGAGAACCGTTCGTCCGTTGGATCATAAGACCATTCTTGATTCTGTTAAGAAAACCAATCGCCTTGTTATACTCGAGGAGGCCTGGCCATTTGGTAACGTCGCTACCGAAATCACCTACCAGGTTCAAAGCAAGGCATTCGATTACCTGGACGCACCGATTGAAAAGATAAACACAGCAGATACACCTGCACCGTATTCTCCTGTTCTTCTGGCCGAGTGGTTGCCCAATCACGAGGATGTGATCAAGTCGGTGAAAAAGGTGATGTACAAATAATTCAGAAAAAAAAACGTTATATGAAAGACTTCATTAGCTTGGTCGTTAGTGAAGTTTTTTTATTTCTAATATGAGAAGAGCGCTTATCATTTTTCTGCTCATTTCCGTTTGCTTTGGATATGCACAGACCAAGGTGAGCGGTTATGTTGTTGATGAGCGCAATGAACCAGTTCCCTTCGCCAATGTCATCTTCAAAAACTCCTCTGAAGGCACCATAACCGATGAGAATGGTAAGTTTTACCTGGAGTCAGAAAAGACCTGGACTGTTGTAGTGGTTTCATTTGTGGGTTATCAGACCATTGAATTCAACCTTCAGAAAAAGGTGAATTACGAAATGCAGTTTGTTCTGAATGAAGAAGCAGAGGCTTTGGATGAAGTTGTCATTTCACGGGGGAAGCAGCCAAAAAAAAATAATCCGGCCATTGATATACTCAGGAAAGTCTGGGAGTTTAAACGTCAAAATGGCTTACGTCAGTTCAAACAATACCAGTATGATAAATATGAGAAAGTTGAATTCGACATCAACACTGTAGACAGTGCCCTCATCAAGAGCAGGTTATTCCGCGGCATGGAATTCGTTTTCGATTTTGTCGACACCTCCAAGGTAACCGGAAAAACCTATCTGCCCATGTTTATCAATGAGGCGGTTTCAAAGGTTTATGGCGACAACTTAATCAATAAAGAGAAGGAGGTATTGCAGGGGAATAAGAATTCAGGATTCAGCGATAACCAGGTGATCATCGATTTTGTTGACGACCTTTACTCCGATTATAACATCTACGATAATTACCTGAAGTTTTTCGACAAGAGCTTTGTAAGTCCGCTCTCAACCACCGGTATAAACACCTACAGTTATATCTTGTCTGACAGCGCCTTTATCGATAACAAATGGTGCTACAATATCATTTACTATCCGAGACGACGCAATGAGCTAACCTTTAAAGGAGATTTCTGGGTTAGTGATTCCACATTTGCGATCAAGGAGATAAACCTTCAGGCTTCAAAAAGCGCAAATATAAATTGGGTCAAAGAG